>DAICZI010000408.1 GCA_027311205.1 Beijerinckiaceae bacterium
ACATGAAACCGCGTGGCAAGGGCAGCGCCGAGGCGCGCATTCTCGATGCGGCGATGGATGAGCTGCGCAAGAATGGCCGCCGCCGCCTCACCATTGTAGAAATTGCCACCCAGCTTGGCATGTCACATGCCAACGTCTATCGCTATTTCGACTCCAAAGCCGCCCTGGTCGATGCGCTGATGTTGCGCTGGTTGCAGCCGGTCGAGGCTGAATCGCGGGTCATCGCTGATGGCCCCGATCCGGCCTATGACAAGCTTGAGCGCCTGCTCAGCGCCATCAACCGCGCCTACCGCGACCGCCTTGAGAGCGAGCCGGTGCTGTTTCAGCTTTTTGCCGATAGCGTCGACGCCTCGCGCGGCGTCACCCGCCGTCATCGCCTGCGAATCCAATCGGAAATCCAGCGCGTTGTTGACGAGGGGCTGGCCACCGGCCTTTTTGCCATTGGCGACCAGCGCCGCGCGTTGGGGCTGGTCTATGACACCATGCACCGGTTTATCCATCCGGTTTGCGTGCGGCTTGACGCTGCCTCAGCCCGCGCCCCGCTCGAACTGCGCCGCGACCGCGTGCTGCACCTGTTGCTGCGCGGCCTGCAAACCGGACGGATTGTGAGCTCATGACCAAAGCCTGAACCTGCGACAGCAGGCGGGGGCCTATCGTCCCATCGCGGCGTATTCGCTGTTGGGATGCATGCCGGTGGCTGAGGCTACCCGGTTTGACATGCTGAAAAACCCGGCGACAGCGGCAATATCCCAGATATCAACATCGCTAAAACCCGCATCGCGCAGGTTTTGCCGATCCAGCTCGACGATTTCATCGGAAGCCTTGGCCATTTTCACCGCAAAATCCAGCATGGCGCGCTGGCGGCCCGATAAAGCGGCAGCGCGATAATTGACGCCAAGCACATCTCCCAGCGCCGCATCACGCGCCAGCACGCGCACGGCGGCACCATGGGCAATGATGCAATAATGGCAGTGGTTCTGGGCCGACACCGCAACAGCGATCATTTCGCGTTCAAGCTTGCTCAGGCCCGAGGGCGCGAGCATCAGATTATTGTAAAAGCCGCTGAAGGCCTCAAGCTTGGCGTTATCATGCGCGTAGGCGATCAGGACATTGGGCACAAAACCGATTTTCTCGCGGCACTTGTCGAAATAGGCCTGCATTTCAGGGGAAAGCTCGCCCTGGGCCAACTCCAGCGCCACCGCGTTGTGTTCGGGCGTCGTCATGGGACTCTCCTGACATTCATGCGGACAAGGCCGCAGACCCCACCATAATCCGCCGCGGCGACGCTTGCCAGTTCAGTTTTCATGCCTCAGCCTGGCCAGGCGCCAGACAACAATCCGCGCTCAGGATCCAGAACCTTGCAATGTATGCGCGCGCAATAACTGAGACGTCGTATCCTGGGTCGCTGCGGCAGACGCGCCCTGCCGCGACGGTTCCGAAATCCGGGTGGACGCTCGCGGTAGCGGCACTTCGGGCTCGCCCATGTCGCTGGCTCTGCCTTGCGGCCCCAGCGTCGCCCGTTGCGGCAGGCCCTTCAGCGAAGCTGCGGGCGCAGGCACCACCATCGAGGTGGCAGCGGGGATGGCAGGGGCTGGAACGCTTGGCTGGCGAGGCAAAATAACAGGATGCGCCAGCGCTGCCTGCGACACGGGCGGCAACTGATAGGGCAGGGGCTCGCTGTGCGCCGGGCGCATCACCATATGCACGGGATGGCGCCTGCGGCGGATCACCACAATGCGGCGGGCGATCGCCCCATGTCGTTCCAGCACGACCTTTTTTTGCGGCATGCGATAGCCGCTGAAGCCTGATCCCAAAGCTGTCACGCTCGTTGCCCCCAGCGCATTCTGCGAAATGCCTGGCGGTCGGTCGATCTGCGGATCAACGAGCACCTGCTGGGCTGAGCCGCCCGAGCCCGTCAGGTAAAGCGCATTCATCAAGCCGCCCAGCGCGTCGGCACTGACGCCTTTTTGGCAAAGCCGAACCCTGATCGTGCCAGGCTCAGCAGGAGCCAGCAGACCACCCACCAGGGTTGCGGGCGCGACACGGTTGCGATGCCCGAAATTCCTGAAGCTTTGCCAGGCATAAATGCAGCGCTCGCCCGTTGCCGTCCGGCCTGCGGCCAGGCCATAAGGCCCATAGTGGTTTTGCAGCAGCACCGGCACATCATGCATCGCGACCGTGGGAAAGCGACGGCTCAGTTCATCGGCGATGCTCGCATCATCGCTGGCAGGCAAAGTGATGGGATTGATGGCCTTGC
>DAICZI010000409.1 GCA_027311205.1 Beijerinckiaceae bacterium
GGGCCGCTGGCTCGGCTCGCTAAGGGCGTGGATGGCGACCATGGCGCGATCTCCAAGAGAGTTCATCCTTGTCTATATCATTTTCATTGCAGAAATTCAATTCATGAAACACAAATGCAATGAAAAGCTCACTTTAGCTTGCCGCCTTGCGACAAAGCTGCCGCTTGCCATCTGGCCCTGACGGGGGAATAGTCGGGCCATGACATATTCTCCTCCCAAACAGCATCTGGTCATCGGTGGCGGCGGCGTCGTCGGGCTGGCGCTGGCGCTGCGCGTGCGCCAGTTGGCCTCGGCGCTGGTCGATGTCACGGTCTGCGATCCCGGCCTTGGCGTCGCCCGCAAATCCGGGCGTGTGTCCACCATCGCTGCCGGGCAGCGCCGGTTTTTGCAGACCCTGGGGGTATGGGAGGGGCTTGGCGATGCGGTGACGCCAGTGAGCGCCATGCACATCAGCGATTCGCGGCTGGAGGACGTGCTGCGCCCCGTCTATCTGAAATTGAGCGGCGAGATTGCGCCCGGCGAGGCCTTTGCCCATGTGGTCAGCGAAGCGCCGCTGATTGTGTCCTTGCAGGAAGCCTGCGCAGCGGCCGGCGTCACGCTGCGCGCGACAAGCATCGCGGACGACAGGCTCCAGGCCCAGAGCCGCACCATCACGCTCGCGGATGGCATGACATTGCGCGCTGATCTGCTGGTAGGTGCCGATGGCCGTCCCTCGCCGATCCGCGCCCGCGCCCGCATCGGCGTCAGCGGCCATGATTATGGTCAGAGCGGGCTGGTGGCGACGCTGCAATTGGAGCGCGGTCATGATGGCATTGCCGTGCAGCATTTCCTGCCCGGCGGCCCGTTCGCGCTGCTGCCGATGGCGGGCAACCGCGCCTCGATTGTCTGGAGCCAGCCCCATGCGGCAGCCCAGCGCCTGATGGCGCTCGAGCCAGACGCGCTGGCCGCCGAAATCGAGGCGTGTTTTGGCCACCAGCTTGGCGCGATCACGCTGCTCGACCGCCCGCAGATATTTCCGCTGGCGGTGGGCATAGCCCGCAGTTTCATCGCCGAGCGTCTGGCCCTGGCGGGCGATGCCGCCCATGGCGTGCATCCGCTGGCAGGGCAGGGGCTTAATCTCGGCCTCGCCGACGCGTTGGCTCTGGCCGATGCCGTGGGCGCTGCGGCGGGCCTCGGCTTGCCACTTGGCAATCGCCAGACGCTGGAAGATTATCAGCGCGCCCGCCGCGCCCCAGCGGTGGCCATGGCTGCCGCGATGGAGGGGTTCAACGCGCTGTTTTCCAATGATATCATGCCAGTGCGGCGGTTACGCGACCTGGGGTTGGGCCTCGTTGACCGTGCCCCCGGTCTCAAGAGCATCATTATTCGCCGTGCTGCCAATATCACGGCTCCAGCGGACGCGCCTCATCGACCAGCATGAAGGCAATGCCATTGCGCAGCGGATAGGCCAGCCGCGCTTTGTCTGAAATCAACTCCTGCGCCGCGGCATCATAGCGCAGGAGCCCGCGGGTCAGCGGACACACCAGCAGTTCCAGCAAGCGCGGGCTGATGCGCCCAATATCGTTTGCCGGATCTTGCGAGGGCACCTCATGCTGCCCCAAAGTGAAGCCCTCGTCTGCCATCGGCCCTGGCTCCTATTGCAATACGCCCGGTGCAGCACCACCCCGCGCAATATCCATTTGGCTGATGGCAATCAACATCTCTGCCCGTGCCGGCAGATCGGCGGCTTCGAGCAGCGCATGCTTTTCCTGCAGGCCGAACGGGGCCATCATCGACAGCGCATTGACCAGAGATTCGTTGCTGGCCGATTCGATACTTTCCCAATCCACCTGCAAGCTATGGGCATCAGCAAATTGTCGCAGTGCGGCAATCACCCCGGCCCGGTTGACCTGATCTTCAGCAAGGTCGGCGGCCAGATCAAGCGCGTAGTTGCTATAATCCGCCCGGCATTGCCGATACGGCGTTGCGACACCTGTCAACTCGGCGACACTGAAGCGGCACACCCCGGTCAGCACCAGATGATAGCGGCCATCGCCCACTTCGGCGATCTGGGTGATGCGACCAAGACAGCCGACCTTGGCCAAAGCCGGCGGGCTGCCAGCTTTCTCGCTGCTGGGCTGCACCATGCCAATCAGCCGCGGGCCGGCCAGCGACGCATCGACCATGGCAAGATAGCGTGGCTCAAAAATATTGAGCGGCAACTCGCCGCGCGGCAACAGCAGCGCCCCGCCAAGTGGAAATACGGGAACCGTC
>DAICZI010000040.1:0-3374 GCA_027311205.1 Beijerinckiaceae bacterium
CTCCATCTTGAAGACGCAGGCCTCGCCATCGCCGATGTCGATCACGCAAGCATTTTCACCGGGCCCCTGAATGACCCATGGGGCCTTGGTTGGCAGGCCGCGCAAATGCAGGCGCGAGGATTTGTACGAGCAATGCTCGTTCCACATCGCCGAAAAAATGCCAAGCTCGGTAAAGCTCGGCACGCGGCCAATGAGCTTCAGAATGCGCTGGTATTCGTCTGGCTTCAGGCCATGCGAGGCGATGAGTTCTGGGGTGAGAGCGGGTTCATTCATGGGCGGTCACAAGGTTGAAATTGGGTTTTGGTCCCTTTCCCGCCATGGCTCCGTCGCTGTGCGCAACGCATTGTCGGCAGAGGGTGCGCGGTGTGACGCCGGTTGCGCCGCTCATGCCGCGATCAGGCTCTGGAACAGGCCGCGACCATCAATGCCGCCAACCAGGGGGTCGATCAGGTTTTCGGGATGCGGCATCAGGCCGAGCACATTGCGCTGTTGGGAATATATTCCAGCAACGTCATGGAGCGAGCCATTGGGGTTGGCCACGCCGCCAATTTTGCCGGCGGCGTCGCAATAGCGGAAGGCAACCAGCCCCTCGCCCTCAAGGCGCGCGATGGTTTCGGCATCGGCGATATAATTGCCTTCGCCATGGGCGATGCAAACCTTGATCACCTGGTGCTGACGGTAAGCACGGGTAAAAGGCGTATCGGCACGCTCCACCCGCAAATGCTGCATTTTGCAGACAAAGCGCAGATTAGCATTGCGCATCAGCACGCCCGGCAACAGCCCGCTTTCCACCAAAATCTGGAAGCCATTGCAAATGCCCAGCACCAGCCCGCCACGGTTCGCATGGGTTGTGACTGCCTGCATGATGTGGGCACGCCCGGCAATCGCGCCGCAGCGCAGGTAATCGCCGTACGAAAAGCCGCCAGGCAAGACGACAAGATCCGTGCCCTGTGGCAATTCATAATCGGCGTGCCAGACATGAACCGGTTCATGACCAGTGACATCAGCAAGGGCGCGGAAAACGTCGCCGTCGCGGTTCGAGCCAGGGAAGGTGATGATGGCAGCTTTCATGGGCGCTTACACCAATTCGATGCGGTAGGTCTCGACAATCAGATTGGCGAGAAGCCTCTCGGCTGCGGTTTTCAGTGCGGCCGTCGCGGCGTCCGGAGCCATGTCAGCCAGTTCAATATCGAACACTTTGCCCTGGCGCACGCCCTTGATGCCAGGAACCTCCAGCGCATGCAGTGCGCCCTCGATGGCCTTGCCCTGCGGATCGAGCACGCTGGGCTTGAGAGTGACGGTAACGCGCGCTTTCATGAAAGTGAGCCTTGTTCAAAAGGTCGGGCGATCGACTGCCTTGTCGCATAGAGATTCGCGAGCCAGGACGCAAGCTTGAGGCAGAGGGGCGGCGGCTTGCTTACAGGGGCGCTGGGGCGCTCGACCTTCTGGGCGCTCAACCCTGCGGCACCATCACCTTGCGCACCGCCTCAACCACCCGCGCGGGTGTCACTTGCGCCAACGCTTCGAGTTTGGCGGCATAAGGCATCGGCACATCGGCGGTTGCAACTCGCAATACCGGGGCCTTGAGCGCGGCAAAGGCGTGTTCCACCACTTGCGCGGCGACTTCCGCACCTATGCCGCATTGCGGCCAGCCCTCCTCAACCGTTACACAGCGCCCGGTCCGGTGCACACTTGCCAGAATTGTCGGCACGTCCAGCGGGCGCAGGCTGCGCAGGTCAATCACCTCGGCTGAAATGCCCTGGGCTGCCAATTCTGCGGCTGCCGCAAGTGCCTGACTGACGGCAATTGAATAGGCGACCAGCGTCACATCATGTCCTGCCTGCACAATCCGCGCCTCGCCGATGGGCACCAGATGCTCGGGATTTTCCGGCACTTCGCCGCTCTCTCCATAAAGCAATTCATGTTCGAGAAATATCACCGGGTTGTTGTCGCGGATGGCGCTGCGCAGCAGACCTGCGGCATCGCTGGCAGTCGCCGGGGCCAGCACTTTCAAGCCGGGTACATTGGCGAACATCGCCGCAAAATCCTGCGCGTGCTGCGCACCAACGCGCGGCGCTGAACCATTGGGGCCGCGAAACACGATGGGGCACGAAAGCTGACCCCCTGAAATATAGCGCGCCTTGGCGGCGGAATTCATGATGTGATCCATCGCCTGCAACGCAAAATTGAAGGTCATGAATTCGACCACCGGTCGCATCCCGGCCAGCGCTGCGCCCACCGCCAGACCGGCAAATGCATGTTCGGTTATCGGCGTATCAACCACCCGCGCTGGCCCAAATTCGGCCAGCAGGCCCTGCGTTACCTTGTTGGCGCCATCATATTCGCCGACTTCCTCGCCAATGACGAACACCTGGGAATCGCGCCGCATTTCATCGGCCAAAGCTTCACGCAGCGCCTCGAGCATGCTGGCGATACGGGCGCCCGCACGCGGCGCGCTGGCCGCGGTCCTGAGCGTGACACCGGCCTTGGCGATTGGCTCGGGACTTGCGGAAGCCGCCTCACGCTGCCGTGGGGTCAGCGCACCCAGCAACGCCCCGGAAACCAGGCCAGCCGTTCCGGCGGCCACGCTTTGCACAGCCAATTCGCCATCCGCCGGACTTTCAATTTCGAAAGTCGCGGCTTGGCCAGCGATTTCAGCGATGACATCGCCCTCATTGACGCGCTGGCCAAGCCCGCAAAGCCAGCGGGTCAGGCGAAAGCCGCCCTCTGTGCCCACCAATTCCGGAAGCCTGATGTCGATCATCGCCGTGGACGGCGGAATCCTGGCGGTATCGCTCATGCCAGCACGTCCGTTTCGAGTTCTGCAGCATCGGGCTCAGGCTGATGGGCCGCATATTCCGCAGCTTCACTCACCTTCGCGCGCACGTGCGCTTCAAGGCTTTTGAGTTCGGCCTCATCGACATGGCCGTCGCGCAACAGGTGTGCCCGCAACTGGTCAATCGGATCCTGCGTCTCGCGCATTTTTTGCACCTCTTCGGCAGAGCGGTATTTCGCCGGATCGGCCATGGAATGGCCACGGTAGCGGTAGGTCTGCATTTCCAGAATGCGCGGGCCTCCCCCGGCCCGGATAGCGGCGAGCGCCGCGCCTGCGGCAGCATGGACAGCGACCACATCCATGCCGTCAACCCGTTCGCCAGGCACATCAAAGGCGGTGCCGCGGCGCGAAAAATCCGTGACGGCCGAGGCCCGCATCACCGGTGTGCCCATGGCATAACGATTGTTTTCAATGACATAGAGGATCGGCAGACGCCACAACTGCGCCATGTTAAAGCATTCGTAAACTTGGCCCTGATTGGCCGCGCCATCACCAAAAAAGCAGATCACCACACCGGCTTTCTTGTGTTGCTGCATGG
>DAICZI010000040.1:3384-9619 GCA_027311205.1 Beijerinckiaceae bacterium
GTGCGAACAAATGCATTGAGCCGCCCTTGCCTTTGCTCAGGCCGCTGCGGCGACCCGCGAGCTCCGCCATAATCCGCCGTGGCTCGACGCCGCAAGCCAACGCATGGGCATGATCGCGGTAGCCCGTGATCAACTGATCGTCTTGGGAAAGATGCGCCGCGACCCCTGCAATGATCGCCTCCTGGCCGATATAAAGGTGGCAATAGCCCGCAATCAGGCCAAGACCATACATTTGCGCCACTTTTTCCTCGAAGCGACGCACCAGCAGCATGGTGCGATAGGCCGCCATGGCCTGATCGGGCGAAAAACCAGCGTTATCCCCGCCATCCGCCTTCATGTGTCATTCCGATTCGTGCTGGTTTGCCAAGACCGGCGATTGTAGACATTCGCGCATGAAAAGCGAGTGCGGATTGCTGATCTGCCGACAAAGCTCTATTGAAGCAGGGACAGCGGCAAGCTTCGCCAGCCGACCGCAGATCCGATAAACAAACAGATGCAATAAAGGAATGACGATTGGCATTGTTGCTAGGCATGCGGTGGTGTGACGCACGCAAGCTGCACGGCGGGCTGGCCGGCCTGTTCGCCCTCGGCCTTGTTTGTGGGGCACAGGCACAGACAGCCCTTTCGGCGGTGACACCCCCCGACCATCATCTGACGCTGTCGGCGCTGTTCAGCGGCACCAACAAGCCCGCGACAGCCAATGTCATCTGGCGGATATTTCGCGACCGCGCCCGCGCCGATGGCTCGCATCCGCTGATCGCTACATCCCATGCGGCGCAGCCGACCCTGAGCCTCCCTGACGGCAATTACGTGGTGCATCTTGCCTATGGACTGGCGTCCGCCCTTCGCGATGTCGATTTCACCCATGGTGACCAGCAACTGACGCTCACGCTCAAAGCCGGCGCGCTGAAGCTTCACTGCACGTTAGGAGGCAGCGCGATTGCTCCAGCCAATCTGGCGATTTCGATCTATGCCGCAACCCCGACCAATCCAGAGGCCCGCCTGCTCATGGATCATGGCGCGCCCGACAAACTGATCGGTCTGCCTGAAGGCCATTATCACGTCGTTTCGACCTATCTTGACACTTTGGCGGCCAACAATGGCGCAGCAGGCCATGGCACCGGCCACAAGGGCCTGCCCACCAATTCCGTGGTGTCTGCTGATCTTGTCGTGCACTCCGGCACCTTGACCACCGCGACACTGCCTCACCAGGCAGCAACCATCACCTTGAAACTGGTGAATGTGCCGGGCGGTGGTGGCCTTGCCAACACCACATTCGCAATCCTCACACCCGGCGGCGACGTCATCCGCGAGGTGATCGGCGCTTTCCCCAAACTGGTCTTGGCGGCAGGAACTTACGACGCGATTGCCCGCAACAATGGCAAAACTTATGAAAGCACCATCAAGGTCGATGCTGGCATTGATCGCGATATCGAAATTCTCGCCACCAAGGGACAATGACGTTGATGCAGACATTTTTCGTGCAGATCAAATGCGGCCTGGGTAAAACCTATGGCGTTGCCAGCGCACTCGCCTAGGCCGAAATCGCCTCGGAGATCTATTCGACCGCAGGCGATTTTGACATTCTCGCCAAGTTTTACGTCGACGCCGACGCCGACATTGGTCATTTTGTCGGCGAGCACATCCATAAAATTGCGGGCATCGTCGATACCCGCACCATCATCACCTTCAAGGCCTTCTGATCAGGCCGTCTGCTTGTGCATCATCGCGTCAAGTGACCAACCGCCAGCGCCAAACCCGACCAGCGCCAGAAAACCGCCGATAATGGACGTGTGGTGCAGGAAGGAAATGAAAGCCATCTGCCCGTTGGAAGGGGAATGGAAAATCACGGCCGCCAGAAGGGTGAAGCCCGCCAGCAGGAAAGCGGTGATCCGCGTCTGCCAGCCGACGATGACGGCGAGACCGCAACCAATTTCGGTCAGGATCACCAGCGGCAAAAGCGCGCTTGGCACGTGCATTTTGGCCATATAACCCGCCGTTCCGCTGTAATTGAAAATCTTGTTCAGGCCGGCCAGAACAAATTCACCGGCGAGCAGAATGCGGGCCAACAGCAGAATTGCATTTGTGTTCGTAGAGGATTGCATGATTTGTCTCCAATGTGTGCAGCGCACCTTCCTCGGAGAATAATGCAAAAACGCCCCCAGACGCAATTTGCAATGTTATAAGTTATACCTTGCAATAACGCAATGTGTCACGCCACCGAGCGCGAGTTCGCCAGGCTGTCCGGGCCGTCATAGGTGCGCTGTGCTGCCAGCATACGGTCGATCTGCTCGCGCGGCACCGGGCGCGAGAACAAAAAGCCCTGCAATTCATGCGCGCCTGCTGCTTGCAGGAAGCGGTGCTGTTCGGGCGTCTCGATGCCTTCAGCCGTCACGGTCAGGCCCAGCGCCCTGCCAAGATGAATCAGTGAATGCAGGATAATGGCGCTTTCACCGGTTGCCTCCATCGATTCAAGGAAGGATTTGTCAATCTTGATCTTGTCGAAAGCAAAACGCCGCAAATAAACCAGGCTTGAATAGCCCATGCCAAAATCATCCAGCGCCAGCCGGATGCCTTGGCCGCGCAAATCAAACATGATGGCCTCAGCCTCATCGGCATCGGCAATGACAACGCCTTCGGTGAGTTCCAGTTCGAGCCGCGTCGGGTCAAAATTCTCTTCCGAAAGAACCCGCTCGACAATTTTGGCGAAATCTTTCTGGCGAAACTGGATCGGCGACACATTGACCGCAACGCGGACGCCGGGCCAGCGGCGGCCATCGCGGCAGGCTTGCCGCAGCACAAATTCGCCAAGCGGCAGAATCAGGCCACGATCTTCCGCCAGCGCGATAAATTCGTCGGGCGGCACCAGGCCGCCCAAGGGATGCGGCCAGCGCACCAGCGCTTCGACGCAGCTCAGGCGCAAGCCATCGGCGGTCATGATGGGCTGGTAATGCACCAGAAGATTGCCGCTTTCGATCGCCTTGCGCAATTCATCTTCGCGGGTGCGCCGCGCACGCATGTCATCGCCCAGCATTTTTTCAAAGAACACAAAACGGTCACGGCCCTCTTTCTTGGCCAGTGCCAGCGCGGAGCTGGCAGCCTGGGTGAGTTCTTCGTCGGTGGCAGCGTCCGCTGGAAACATCGCAATGCCAATTGAAACCCGCACCCGGATTTCGAGATTGCCAAGATCAATGGGTTGGCGCAGGCAAGCGTGAATTTTGGTTGCCAGAATTTCACAATCGCGTGCGCTGGCAATTTCAGTCTGCAAAATGGCAAATTCGTCGCCATCAATGCGGGCCAGCCGATCCCCCGGCTGAAGCAGGCTGGCAATCCGGCTGACGGTGCCCTGTATCAGCTTGTCGCCGGCTTCCTGCCCGCAGGCATCATTGATTTCCTTGAACCGGTCGATATCGACATAGAGCAGTGCAAAGGATGATTGTGCGCGGCGGCTGCGGGCGGTTTCAAGGGCCAGCAGTTGGCCAAATTGCGAGCGGTTGGGCAAATCGGTCAGTTTGTCAAACCCCGCCAGTCGCTGCGCCTGCGCCTCGCTGGCCCGCAGCTTTTTCATGGCACCATGCAGGTAGGCGATCATGATCATGGCAATCAGGATGGTAATCCCCATCAAGATCAACCCATCGCGAATCAGCATCAGGTCGCCGGGCCGTTGCGGGTGCCATTGCAACACCAGATGCGGGCCCTGGGGGCGGGTCACCGCCGCCTGCTGCGAAAGATCGACATGCGCGGCTGCGGGTGGAACTTGGCTGGCATTGCTCATTTTAATCGGCGCGACGCCTGCCGTGCGCGACAACCAGCCGAGCAGCCTGGAGTCGATTGGCTTCAGGGCAACGGCGGGTGTGGTGCCGCGCGCCGCCACGGCGACATAGGTCGCGCCGCCCAGCGACAGCACGCCCATCGCGGGGGTTGCGGCAGCGGGTTGGCTCCCTCCGCCCCCGGCCGCAGTACCGGAAATTGAGCCCGTCACGTCGGCAGTGTCGGAATTGTCCCAACCCTGCCCCGCCAGATTATCGACAATCTCCGCGAAGCTCTGGTGTCCCGGCCACACGGGCGTGGCTCCGGCTTCGCCCTTGTCCATACCGATGATGCGCAAGCCCGATTCATGCCTGGCTTTGGAATCGGTTCCGGTGATCAGGTCATGCTGCAACCGTGCCCGCATGCCAACCAACTCGCTAACCATGACGTGCTCGACCCTGATTTGCTCTGCCGTCCGCTGTGCGCGGTTCAATTCAAAGCGGTAGGCCACCAGCGCCATGGTGGTCAGCATGACAAGAGCCAGTGCCAATTGGCCTGCTGCCAACACCAAACTGCGGCTCGCTTCTGAAACGGAAGGGGTAGTGCTTGATTGCAGTTGCATGGAAAGCCCCGAATATCACCTTCGACGCTAACTAAAGCAGGTTAATAATTACTAGTGGTTGGCATTTTTGATGTCAGATCAATCGCAAGCCCTTGAAGCTCGCGTGCCCGTCGCGGCCAACGATAAGGTGATCATGCACGACAATGCCCATCGTCTTGGCCGTGGCAACGATTTCCTGCGTCATGCGAATGTCGGCGGCGGACGGCGTGCAATCACCCGAGGGGTGATTATGCACCAAAATAAGCGCCGAGGCCCCAAGCTCCAGGCCGCGCCGCACGACCTCACGCGGATAGACCGGCGTATGATCGACAGTGCCACGCCCCTGCACTTCATCGGCAATGACAATGTTGCGCTTGTTGAGATAGAGAATTCGAAATTCCTCACGCGTCGCAAACGCCATTTTGGCGCGGCAATAATCCAGCAATTCCTTGAAGGACCCCATGACAGGGCGGTTCTGCGCCTTGACCTTGAGCAGGCGCGCCGCCGCTGCCTCGACGATTTTCAGCTCCAGGATGGCGGCCTGGCCTAGCCCCTCGACCTCAGCCAGACGCTCAGGTTCTGCCGCCAGCACTTCGGAGAAATCCCCGAACCGCGCCAACAATGCCTTGGCGAGGGCTTTGACATCGCGGCGCGGAATGGCGCGAAACAGCACCAGTTCCAGCATTTCATAATCCGACAGCGCCTGTGCCCCGGCCTCGCGCAGCCTCGCCCGCAGCCGATCACGGTGGCCGTGGTAATGGGGATCGGGCGGCACCTCAGCCATCAAGTCAGACCTGCGCAGGCGGAAGATCAAGGCCTGCCGGCGATAGCGTGAAAATCTCGGCACCGGTTTCGGTGACGCCAATGCTATGCTCGAATTGTGCCGACAGCGAGCGGTCGCGCGTCACTGCCGTCCAGCCGTCGGCCAGCACCTTCACATGAGGGCGCCCCAGATTCAGCATGGGTTCAATGGTGAAGATCATGCCCGGCTTCAGGGGAATGGCAGATGTTTTATGGCTGTAATGCAGAATGTTCGGCTCATCATGGAACAATTGCCCCAACCCATGTCCGCAAAACTCGCGCACCACCGAACAGCGCTCAGCTTCGGCAAAAACCTGGATCGCGGTGCCGATATCATGGGTGGTGGCACCAGGCTTGACGGCGGCAATGCCGCGCATCAGGGCCTCGTAGGTGACTTCAATCAGCCGGGACGCCCGGCGCGAGACCGCGCCGACCTGATACATCCGGCTGGAATCGCCGTGCCAGCCTTCAACAATCAGCGTCACATCGATATTGATGACATCGCCTTCGCGCAGCGGCTTGTCGTCGGGAATGCCATGGCAGACAACGTGGTTGATCGAGGTGCAGACCGATTTACGAAAGCCGCGATAATCGAGTGGGGCGGGATAGGCTTTGTGCGCCATCGCAAAATCAAAGCAAAACTGGTCAATTTCGTTGGTCGTGACTCCAGGACGCACCAAAGGGGTCACCGCATCCAGCAGCGTTGCTGTCAAATGGCCGGCCTTGCGCATGGCGGCAAACGCCTCCGGGCCATGCAGCTTGATGTGCCCGGTCTTGCGCAAAGGGGCTTGGGCGGCTTCAATAAAAGTCATTGGAACACATCCCGGTGAGCGTTTGAATAATTCAAATCTGAGATAATCCGTTTATGTCGCAGCGACAAGGTTCAAAGCAGCCCGACCCAAGCCGGTGGCGCAACCCATGTCTGCACCGCAACAAGCCCTAGCGCAGCGGCGAGAAGGCGGTTGGCAGGCCAATTGAGGTTTCCATCTCGGCGAGCCACGCCGCGCCGCCTTTGGGCGGCCAGATACCCATTTGCACAGCGGCGGCGCGGATCCTTGCGCGGTCATTGGTGGAGGCATAGGG
>DAICZI010000410.1 GCA_027311205.1 Beijerinckiaceae bacterium
CACCGTCATCGCCGCTTGCGTCATTGGCGGGGTGTCGATTGCGGGGGGCATTGGCAGCATAGCGGGGGCCCTGCTCGGGGCGCTGTTTCTGGGCATCATCGTCAATGCTCTGCCGGTAATGCAAGTGTCGCCTTTCTGGCAGGTGCTGGTTTCCGGGGTCATCATCCTGCTGGCGGTGATCCTCAATGCCCGCTCCGAGCGCCGCGCCGGCCGGCTGATTTTGAAGGCACCCGTTCGGGAGGGGGCGCCATGAGCATTGCAACGCCGGTGTCCAGGACGAGCCCGCAGGCCAAGCCCGTCTGGGCGCGCTTCATGCGCTGGGAGACTTTGCTGGCCCTGCTGTTCATCATCATGATGATCGGCAATGCGCTGCTCTCGCCGTATTTCCTCGATTTTGCCAATCTTTCCGATGCCACCGCGAATTTCTCCGAACAGGCGATCATCGCGCTGGCCATGGCTCTGCTGATCATCGCCCGCGATATTGATCTCTCGGTCGCGGCGATCATTGCCATCTGCTCGCTCGCCATGGGCCTGCTGGCGGCCCACGGCTTTGGCACGCCGGGCTTGATGCTGGCGGCGCTGGCGCTGGGCCTCGCCTGCGGCATGTTCAATGGCTGGCTGGTGACGGCCTTCGCGCTGCCCTCGATTGTCGTCACCATCGGCACCATGTCGTTGTTTCGCGGTTTTGCCGATGTCGTGCTCGGTGACAGGGCGCTGACGCATTATCCCGCAGCGTTGCAGGCCATCGGCCAGAATTACGTCGCGAGTTTTCTGCCGATTCCGGTGTCCTTCGCGGTGTTTCTGGTTTTGGCCTGCGTCTTTGCCTTCGTGCTGCACGCCACCGCCTTCGGGCGGCGGCTATATGCCATGGGCAACAACCCGGTGGCGGCGCGGTTTTCCGGTATTCCGGTCAACCGCATCCGCTTCATCCTGTTTGCGCTGACCGGGCTGATGTCGGGTCTTGCCGCCATTTTGCTGACCGGACGCATCGGCTCGACGCGCCCAAACATTGCCACCGGGTGGGAACTCTCGGTCATCACGATGGCCATTCTGGGCGGCGTGTCGATTTCCGGCGGTTCCGGCACCATCGGCGGCGTGGTGCTGGCGGTGCTTCTGCTCGGCTTTACGCAATTTGGCCTGTCGCTGGTCAATGTGCCGGAAATTGTCATCAACATTCTGCAGGGCGTCATGCTGATTGTCGCGATTGGCGTGCCGCGCCTTGTTCATCGCCTGCGGGAGAGGAACTGAACACATGGCCCGCTATGCTTTCAAAATGCTGCTTCATCCGGGCAAGGCTGATGAATACCGCGCCCGCCACGACGCTATCTGGCCCGAACTGGTGGCCCTGCTGCACCAAAGCGGCATCAGCGCCTATTCAATTCATCTTGATCCTGAAACCAACGTGCTTTTCGGCTGCCTAGAGCGCCGCGATGACCACGCCATGGCGCAATTGCCCGAAAGCCCGGTGATGCGGCGCTGGTGGGCCGCCATGCGCGACATCATGGCCACCGCGCCGGACGGAACGCCGCTGAGCACGCCGCTGGTTCCGATGTTCTTCATGGCATGACCTTGGCCAGCCTTCGCGCCACCGCCGTGTTCGATGTTGGTAAAACCAGTGTGAAACTGGTGTGTTTTGACGCGAACAACGGGGTCTTGTGGGAAACCGCGGTGGCCAATGCTGTCCAGCCCGGCCCTCTCTATCCCCATGCCGCGAGCGGCGCGCTTTATGACTTTCTCATCGGCGCGCTGCGGCAGGCGGCGCGCGTCTGCGAGATCGAAACCCTCATTGTCACCACCCACGGTGCCGCTGGGGCGCTGGTGGATGATCACGGGCTGGTTCTGCCGATCATGGATTATGAATGGGCTGGCCCGGCGGATTTGCACGAAGCCTATGAGGCGCTGCGAGCGCCCTTTGCTGAAACCTTCTCGCCGTCCCTGCCGGGCGGGCTCAATTTGGGGCGGCAGTTGTTCTGGCAAAGCCAGCTCTTCGCGGCGGCGGTTGCCAAAGCCCATACCTTTCTCACCTATCCGCAATATTGGGGCTGGCGGCTGACCGGGGTTGCCGCCTCGGAGGTCACTTCGCTCGGTTGCCACACGGATTTGTGGGAGCCGCTGGCGGCGCGGCCCTCCGCTCTTGCGTCGAGCGTTGGGCTTGCGGCGAAATTGCCGCCATTGCGCCGGGCGTGGGACACGCTTGGCCCGTTGCGGCCTGACATTGCCGAGGCCACCGGCCTGTCAAGGCAAATGC
>DAICZI010000411.1 GCA_027311205.1 Beijerinckiaceae bacterium
CCGCGCTGCCGGCCCGGTGCGGATCGCCAGCGCGGCCAGCGCGGCCAGCAGGCAGAACGCGCCGGAGGCCATGAAGGCCGGCACGTAGCTCGACAGCACGTCGCGCGTCAGCCCGCCGCCGAGTGCGGCCACCGCCGCGCCGCGTCCGAGCGAGCCAATGCGACTTTTGCGGCCCATGACCAGGACGAGGCAGCCCAGCCGCAACATTGCCATGACGCGCCGCCGTTGCGCTTTGGAGGTCGTCAATGCCCGTATCCCCGTCCCAGCCCGTCCGACCATGTGAAAATCCCCTCGCAAAATGTCATGACGCCCCTGCCGGGCGCGGAATTTGAATTCAAGAACCACAACTTATGCGGTTATTTCCGCTCGAACTATTCCGGAGCCCGAAGCCGAAAACAGCGAATCAACCCACCTAGATTGTTCCCTTATAAGTTGTGTTTACCTGTCAGCTTATTAAGATTCCGTCAACAAAAAAATTCACACTATTGGCATTATCAAATAGAATCAGCTTTTTATAATGAAACCTGCAAAACTGCTCGCTGTATGACATGGTCAGACTGGCGGCTCTGACGTGCACCGCACAACCATGCCACAACCCACACCAAAGTGTCGGCCGCTCTTGTCAGGCTATGATTTTAACACTTTTAAGTTGTCTTTTGATTCATTATCCTGTCATGGCGAATCACCCTCCAGATCTCCTGGCGGGCAGGAGACAATTCGATGAAACAGAAGCACGCATTCTCATGGACAGCCGCTCGGCGGCTGGTCGTTGCGGTCAGCCTGGCTGGCATGATTGGCGTACCGGCAGGGCAGAGCGCTCAGGCAGCAGCCCCCGCCAAAAAGCCGGTTGCCGCTCATCCGGTCGCGGCCAAACCGGCCAGCGCCATTCTCGGAGCCTGGAAAGTCACCTGGCCATCGCTGCGCAAGTCCTCAAGCATGGTGCTGTCAGGCGAAACGGATACGCCGGGTGTGGCGCGGTTTGCTGCCAAGGTCACGGATCCGCTCGGCGTTGCCTGCGCGGGCTCCGGCTTTGCCGCCGCGACTATCGGCGGGGTGTTTCCGCTGGGCGGCGACATCAATATGGTGGGAGTTAGTGATTACATGCGCATTGCCAGCAAATGCGGTTCAGGCCAGATTGTGATCGATGCGCTCGCCGTGCCGGGGCCATCAGTGCAATGGATTGGCCGCGCCACGCTGATCGACGCCAAGGGCGTTCGTCATGCCGAATCCTTTGTCGCCAGCCGCTAGTCTGGCGTGCGGGTTGCTGCTGGCTGGTGCGGTGGCAGCCGTGGCGCAGGCGCAGCTCGCCTCGCCTGCCCTTGATCATGGGCTTTATCGGCGCGGCGCGATCCAATCGAGCCGCCGCCAGTTTGACCGCTGGCAACTGGCGTGTGACCAGATCGCCGCCCTGCACCAGCGCTATTGCTCGCTGAGCACAAGGGCGTTTGATCCGCGCGGCGTGCCGGTGGCCGATATCACGGTCTCGACCGACGATCACGGCCATCCCGCCGCGCTGATCAAGGTCGCCCCCGGCCTGTTGTTGCCAGCCAAGGTCACCATCAGCGCGGGCACTGGCAAGGCGCATCATCTGCTGGCCCGGCTGCGCGCCACGGCTTGCGATGCCAGCGGTTGCAGCCTCGTGTGGGAATTGCCGCCACGCGCCATCGTGGATTTGCGCAAAGGCACCACGCTCGACCTGAATTTTCGCTCGGTGCCAACACCAAAGGTGCCGGCGGGGCCTTTGGTGGTGCGCAGCGTGGCGGTAGCCGCCACCATCGTTGCCACAGGTTTTAACGCGGCGCTGATGGCGTCGATCAAGTAGGTTTGGTTGAAATTCTGCTTCGAGTTATTCTTGCAAGGCTGTTTCTGAATTTATCAATGTTGTGATGGCGCGTTTTGCTTCTGGTTGGTGCCATTCATGGCACCCGCCGCAGCGCGACAATCTCGCCGCCGCCTGTGGCACGGATGCGGGCTGTTGCTGTCGCCAGCGGCTCGCTGGTGACCTGCATGAAATGGCCATTGGCGTGCAACAAAGTTGTTGCATCGCGCATGAGGCCGACGTGGCCGCGCCAGAACACCAGATCACCTCGGGCACGGGGGCTGGCGCTGGCGTCTTCGCGGGCAAAACCTTGCAGCATGTCGCTATCGCGCGGCGGTTCATGGCCGCCCGCCTGCAAGGCCACTTGCACAAGGCCGGAGCAGTCAATGCCGCTCCAGGTTTTGCCACCCCACAGATAGGG
>DAICZI010000412.1 GCA_027311205.1 Beijerinckiaceae bacterium
GCGGAGGCGCAGGTCACGGAAGCCGTCCAGGGCCGCGCTGAAATGCAAGTTGCACTGGACAAGGCCCGCCGTGACCTGAGCTTCACGGACGTGCGCGCGCCGGTGGATGGCATCGTTGCCAACACATCGGCCTTTACCGGCCAGTTCGTGCAGCCGGGCCAGCAGCTTATGGCGATTGTGCCGCTGAAGAGCCTCTATGTCGAAGCCAATTTCAAGGAGACCGATCTTGGTGCCATGAAGGTTGGACAGAAGGTGGACCTTACGGTTGACGCGCTCGGCGGCAAGACAGTGGAAGGCACCATCGAATCGTTTGCACCTGGCACCGGGGCTAATTTTTCCCTGCTGCCGCCCGATAACGCCACCGGCAATTTCACCAAAATCGTGCAGCGGGTGCCGGTGCGCATCAGCTTTGATGGCGACATCGCCACCAGCGGCAAGTTGATGCCCGGTCTCTCGGTTGTTGCTGCCGTTCATACCCGCGACCCGAAGCTGCCCCGGCCTTCGCTGATGAGCGCCTTCGGTTTCACCAGCCACGAGAAGTGAGGCACTGGCCATGGCCCAAGCCATCTCGCGGAATGGCCCAGCCGTCGCTGTAACGGCGCAGACTGAAGTCGAAACCGCCATGCCGGAAACCATCGACCGGCGCAGGCTGATCGCGTTTTTCTGCATGGTTTTCGGCATGTTCATGGCGATTCTCGACATTCAGGTGGTGTCCGCCTCGCTGTCGGAAATTCAGGCCGGCCTGTCGGCGACGCCCGATCAGGTGGCATGGGTGCAGACCTCGTATCTGATCGCCGAAGTCATCATGATTCCGCTTTCGGGAATCCTGTCGCGGGCCTTTTCAACCCGCTATCTGTTTGCCGCCTCGTGCGCCGGTTTCACACTGGCCAGCTTCATGTGCTCGCAGGCGACCACGCTTGATCAGATGATCGTGTTCCGCGCGCTGCAGGGCTTCATTGGCGGCGCGATGATCCCGACGGTGTTCGCCTCGGCCTACACCATTTTCCCACGTTCGAAGATGCCGGTGATTACCCCGATTATCGGGCTTGTCGCGACCCTGGGGCCGACCATCGGGCCGACAGTCGGTGGCTATCTCACCGAGATGTTCTCGTGGCACTGGTTGTTTCTGATCAACATCATACCCGGCATTCTGGTAACGACGGCGACGTGGTTTCTGGTTGATTTTGACGAGCCTGATCTCAGTATCCTCGATACATTTGACTGGACGGGCCTGTTTGGCATGGCGGCTTTCCTCGGTGCGCTGGAATATACGCTGGAGGATGGCCCGCAAAACAACTGGTTCAGCGATTCGACTATCACGCTGACCGCGGTCATTTCGGCGGTGGGTGCTGTTGTGTTTTTCTGGCAGGCATTTCGCTCGAAGCACCCGATTGTCGATTTGTCAGCCTTCCGCAACCGCAATTTCTGGACGGGTTCGGTGCTGTCGTTTGTCATGGGCATCGGGCTCTACGGCCTGACCTTCCTTTACCCGGTCTATCTGGCGCGCGTGCGCGGCTATGACTCGCTGCAGATCGGCGACACCATGTTCATCAGCGGCCTGACGATGTTTGTCAGCGCCCCGATTGTTGGTCGCTTGATCACCAAAATGGATCCGCGCATCATGATCGCGCTTGGGTTTGCCGGATTTTCGCTCGGCACCTATCTTGCCTCCTTCATGACCAAGGACTGGGATTTCTGGGAATTGCTGGTGCCGCAATTGTTGCGCGGCGGGTCGCTGATGCTGTGCATGGTGCCAATCAACAATCTTTCGCTTGGCACCATGCCGCCCGCCAAAATGAAGAACGCCTCGGGCCTCTATAATCTGACGCGCAACCTTGGTGGTGCCGTTGGCCTCGCCATGATCAACACCATGATCAACGACCGGCTCGATCTGCACCTGCAAAGGCTGCATGATGATTTCAACTGGGACCGCCCCGTTGCCGTGCAGCGCCTTGCGGGCATGACGCACGCCTTTGCATCGAAAGGCACCAACGCGCATTTGGATGCGGTGAAACAGTTGATGCTGATGGTGCGCCAGCAAGCGACCGTCATGTCGCTGGCCGACGTGTTTTATGCGCTGACGTGGCTGTTTTTGACGTTGATCCTGCTGACGCCGCTGATGCAACGACCCAAGCGGGGCGTTGCCCCGGCGGGTGGCGGCCATTGAGCGCGCCCTAGAGCCGGAACGCGACGTCGAGGCTTTCGCCTTCGGCTGTCAGGTGTAAAATCCCGGATGTTG
>DAICZI010000413.1 GCA_027311205.1 Beijerinckiaceae bacterium
CATGATCGGAAAGAGAAAAGGCGTCTTGGTCAAACGCGTCCTAATGACAGTCTGTTTGGGTCTTACAGGTTGCGTTTCGGTTTCGAGCGATGGCGGCATGGGCATGGTGCAAACTTCCGTGAGCACAAGACTTTCGGCAAAGGTAGACAAGGATGAAACTGGTATTGACCATCGATCGGACATTCACGCTTTGCTGAAAAAGAGCTTGACGCCTGAGCGGGCGGTACAAGTGGCGCTGTTCAACAACAAGGGACTGCAAGCAGCCTTTAATGATCTTGGCGTCTCCGAGGCCCAATTCGTGCAAGCCAGCCTGCCCGCCAATCCATCGCTTTCTCTGCTGGGCATCACCGGCGGCGGTGCTTTTGACATTGAGCAGCGGCTGACCACTAATCTTCTGGCATTATTTTTGGCGCAACCGCGTCAAGAATTGGCCCACGCACAAATCAAGGCCGCGCAAATCAAGGCGATTGCCACGACACTGCAATTGGCGACGGACACGCGGGCGCAGTTTTGGCGCGCTGTTGCAGTTCGTGAGCAATATGCGACGCTAAATTTAGCTCGCAGTAGCGCACAGACAACGGCCGAACTGGCGCAGCGTCTTGGCCAAACCGGAGCTCTTGGCAAACTGGATCAGGCGCGCGAATTCGTCTTTCACGCCGAACTTTCGGCGCGGGTTCAATTGGCACAAACACAGGTATTTCTTGAACACGAGCGTTTGACAAGGCTGATGGGCCTATGGGGCAAGGAAACGGCTTTCGTCGTGCCCATGCGGCTCCCCGCTCTTCCCAAAAAGATCATAACCCAGAAAGGCGTTGAAGCGGCTGCAATCCAGCAACGTATGGATCTCAAATTGGCGCGTGCCACGCTGGATGTTGTCGCACGTCAATATGGGTTGGTGCAGTCAACGCGCCTCATCAGCGTTTTTGATTTTACGAGCGCGCAGAATAACGCTGGTTCCTCGGGTACACGCTCGCAATTAAATGGCGCTGAAATAAACTTGACGATCCCCATTTATGATTTTGGAGCAGCTCGGATGCGCGAAGCAGAGCAGGCATATCGCGCTGGCGCAAATCGCTTGGCCGACAAAGCCATCGCCATTCGTTCGCAAGTGCGCGAGGCGTTTCTGACGTATCGAGGCGCATGGAGTGTTGCCCGCACCTATCAATTGCAGGTCTTGCCATTGCGCAAAACAATAGAGGACGAGCAGTTGCTGCAATATAACGGAATGTTGGCGGATGTGTTCACACTGCTGCTGGAGGCGCGTGCGCGGCTTGCCAGCCAGTCTGCCGCTATTGATGCCAAGCGCGACTTTTGGCTGGCACAGGAGAACTTGCATGCCGCCACCATAGGCGGTTTCAACGCAGCTCCGGCCACGGATGGCAAAATAGCCTCTATCGATTCCACGCAATAATTTGATTTGGGAGAAAAATCATGTTGACCAGACGTGCATTTGTAAATGCCTCAACCATGTCCGCCGTCGCCGTGGCGGCTATCAGCGGAAGGGGACAGGCTGCCTCGATTCCAGAAGCGGCGACCATGAAGGAGGCGGGCACGCAAAAGCCATTGGCCCCCATACCGGGCCCGATTATAACCCGATTGTCACGCTGAATGGGTGGACGGCGCCTTGGCGGATGCAGGGGGATTGGAAAGAGTTCCATCTTGTTGCCGAGCCCGTGGTGCGTGAGATTGCGCCCGGAATGAAGGCCTACTTATGGGGCTATAACGGCCAATCTCCCGGCCCCACCATCGAGACAGTGGAAGGCGACAAGGTGCGCATCTTTGTCACCAACCGATTGCCGGAGCACACCTCCATTCACTGGCACGGCCAGCGTTTGCCTAATGGCATGGACGGGGTGACTGGGCTGACCCAACCGCCCATAAAACCCGGCCAGACCTTTGTTTATGAGTTTCAACTGCGCCGAGCAGGCACCTTCATGTATCATCCCCACGCCGATGAGACCCTGCAATTGGCTATGGGCATGATGGGCCTATTTATTGTGCATCCGCAAGATCCGGCAGGGCGCCGCGTTGATCGTGATTTTGCGTTTTTGCTCAATGCCTATGACATAGAAGCGGGCACTTATTTGCCCAAAGTCAATACCATGCTGGATTTTAACCTTTGGACATGGAATAGCCGCGCCTATCCTGGCATTGACCCCTTCATCGTTGGCAAAGGTGACAAGGTTCGGATGCGCGTTGGTAATTTGACGATGACCAACCATCCCATCCACATTC
>DAICZI010000414.1 GCA_027311205.1 Beijerinckiaceae bacterium
ATATATGATAAAGTTATTCACCGGTGTCCGGTTAAACGCAGCCTGCTTGTTTGCATCATTTTGATTTTACGTAGATTTTCATTCCTTTTGGCTGGTGTCGATTTCAACTTCCTGGGGTTTCTGGCACCATCCGGAGCTTTCCGGGGAGGCTGCCGTGAACGCTGGCAAAGCGCTTTTCGCCCAATTGATGGATTTTCTGCCTTGGGCCGCACGCCGTCTAAAAACGAAAAGGGTCGATGGCGGTGCCTTGCGTCGAGCGGCCCCGGCCCGGATCGTTGCGCATCTCATGACCATCGGTCGCGGCGGCCTCTCCAGGTCTGAAACCGTCACCGTCGCGGCGATCGGGGGCGGCGTGCCGCAACTGGTCGAGGCGCGGGAAATCACCGCCGCCTTCCAGGCCATCATCCGCAAAAAAACTCCCTCGCCGATCCCCGGCGCTGGCTGGAGCGCGCCAGATCAGGCTTGATTGCTTCCTTCGCCAACGGCGTCGTCAAAGACAGCGCGGCAGTCATCGCCGCAATCACTTCGCCATGTTCCAACGGCCAAACAGAGGGGCAGATCACCAAACTCAAGCTCGTGAAGCGCCAGATGTACGGCCGCGGAAAGCCTGGCCTGCTCCAGGTCTGCGTGATCGGTGCCAGATAGGCACCATCACCACCAAAATTGATGTGTTGGAACGGCCCGATTGATCCGCTGCGGCATGGGTCTATCGTTGCCGTTGCGAAGCGTAACGCAACCAACACGAGAATCATACCATGGAAAAGATTACGACCGTCGGGCTGGATTTGGCCAAGTCCATTTTCCAGGTTCACGGCATTAATGCTGCTGGGCATGCTGTCTTGCGCCGGGCATTGCGGCGTTCTCAGGTGATTGAATTTTTCCGCAAGGTGCCGCCTTGTCTTGTCGGGATCGAGGCTTGTGCAATTGCGCACCATTGGGAGCGCGAAATCGCCTTGTTTGGCCATGACGTGGGCATGATCCCGCCCATCTATGTCAAGGCGTACGTCAAGCGCGGCAAGACCGATGCCGCTGATGCCGAAGCGATTTGCGAGGCAGTCACCCGCCCAACAATGCGTTTTGTGCCCATCAAGACCGCAGAACAGCAAGCTGCCGGCATGGTCCTTAAAGCCCGCGATCTTCTGGTTCGGCAGCGACCCCAGATGGCAAATGCATTCCGGGCCCATATGTCCGAACTCGGAATCATCGCATCCCCATCGTCAGGACTACGACCACGGCGTAGTGGACTTCGTTGACGACAACTTGCCGTGAGATGGGAAAAGAAACGGGCCAAACCGCACTATGGCATGGAAACTGATAGGTACCTGGGGATCTTACCAAGTTGAAAAACCGTCATAGACGAAATTGTTAGGGCGACCTTAAGAGGGCGGCCGCTTCGAAGCTTTTTCATAACGGACTCAACCATGGGCCAGCATTCACTCGTTTTATCGATCTTGACAAATATAATCGTTTATATTAGCACTTAGCGACGATACCGCGTCGCAAAAGGGCGGACAAAGCAGGACGTAAACGCACGATGTCGCTGGTTGACGATCACAAAAACACCATGGCCAGCCAATTGGTTGACCGTTTGCGTGAAGCGATTGTTTCGGGGAGCTTGCAACCGGGCACCAAAATCAATCTCGAGCGCACGCGCGAGGCTTTTGACGTCAGCCTCAGCCCGCTGCGCGAGGCCTTGGCGCGGCTGATTGCCGATGGTCTGGTTGAGTTTCAGGACAACCGCGGCTATTGGGTCGCGCCCGTGTCGTTAGCCAATCTTGAGGAAATTACGGCGCTGCGCATCGAGGCCGAAACCTATGCGCTGAAAAGGGCCATGGCCGACGGCGACATTGCCTGGGAAAGCGATGTCATGCGCGCCTTGCACCGCCTCAACCGTACAGAGCGTGATGCGGCGCAGCCAGAATCGCTGGAACATTGGGAATCATTGCACCGCGAGTTTCATCTGATGCTGATTTCGGGATGCAATATGCCAGTTCTACTCGGCTTTTGCCGGCAGTTACTCAATCTTAATGATCGCTATCGCCGCATCTTTTTGCGCGCGACGTCAGGTGATCGCAATGTCAACCAGGAGCATAGCGAGATTGTCGAAGCCACCGTGGCGCGCGATGTTGAATATGCTTGCGAAAAGCTCGGCGAGCACATCCACCGCACCGGCTCCAATCTTCGTCGTCATCTGGCGGCACAACCGGAATTCCTGAAATTTCCCAATGTTGCAA
>DAICZI010000415.1 GCA_027311205.1 Beijerinckiaceae bacterium
CAGGCGAACACCACGCCCTCGCCGCCCGCTATCGTAAATCTTGCATGCACCAGCCAACGCGGCAGCGGCACGTGCCGCCGCATTGCCAAAAAGCCAAAGGAGCGCATGGCGATTTTTTCCAGGCGCGCAGGCGTCGCCTTGCTCTCCGGCTGGCCGGAAATCTTGTCAACGTGGGCGCCCATCAGCGCACTGACGCGGGCTTGCCCGGCGGTGGCGTCGTTCCAGTGGATCGGCGCAAACAACTGGCCCTTCGGCTGCTGGTTGGTAATTTCAACCCGCAGCACGGCGCTGGCGTGGGCACTGCGCAGCCGCGCATAGTGGCCATCAACGAGGCCCAGCACCGCTGCATCCTCCGGCGCTACCGCAACAAAAGGCTCGCGAATATGCGTCGAAAGCCGCGGGCTGAGCCCGGTGCGGGTCATGGTGTGCCAATGGTCTCGCACCCGGCCGGTGTTCAGCACGAGAGGAAATTGCGGTGAAACCGGCTCGCGCAACACGGGTTTTTCCACCGCGATGAAGCGCGCCCGCTGATCGGGGGTAAAGAACCCGCCTTCAGCAAACATGCGCCCGCCAGCGTCTTCGCCAACTCGAACCGGCCATTGCACAGGGGCAAGCGCATCATAAGCACTGCGGGTCATCTGTGCCAAACCGCCGATGTCGAAGGCGCGGGTGCCATTATTTTCGAACGCCGACAGCGCCGCATGTTCAACAAAAATCTCATGGGCCGATTGATAGGGAAAGGCCTTGGCAAAGCCCATCCGCCGCGCCACTTCGCTCAAGGCCCACCAATCAGGCTTGGCCTCGCCATGCGGTTCGAGAAAGCGGCGCTGGCGTGAAATGCGGCGCTCGGAATTGGTCACCGTGCCGTCCTTTTCGCCCCATGGGGATGCTGGCAACACCACATGGGCGCGCTCGAGCAGGCCATCGACATGGGCAAAGGCTTCCGACACCACCAGATGATCCAGTTTGCCCAGCGAGCCGCGCACGAAATCGGCGCGCGGCATGCTGACGGCTGGATTGGTGTGCAGGATCCACAAGGCCTTGATCTCGCCGCGCGCCACAGCATCAAACATATCGACCGCCTTGCGCCCCTCGCGGCGTGCCATGGCGGTGCCCTTCCAGAAGCGCTGCACCTTGTCGATGTCGGCGGGCGCAAATCCCATATGCGCCGCGAGCTGGTTTGACAGTCCCCCCACTTCGCGTCCGCCCATGGCGTTGGGCTGGCCGGTGAGCGACAGCGGCCCGGATCCGGGCTTGCCGATGCGCCCGCTGGCGAGGTGGCAATTAAGAATGGCATTGACCTTGTCGCTGCCCTGCGCTGACTGATTGACGCCCTGCGAAAAACAGGTGAGCGTGCGCGAATGTGCCAGGAACCACGCAGCAAAAGTGTGAATGTCCGCCGCAGCAAGGCCGGTCGCGGCGGCAACGCTGGCCACATCTGGCGCGATGAGGCGGGCTTGTGCCATGGCCTCCGGCAGGCCCGCTGTGTGGCGCTCGACAAAATCCTGATCGAGCCCGCCGCCTTCCATCACCTGCACCAGCAACCATGAAAACAGGACGCTGTCGGTGCCGGGGTTCAGCGTCAGATTCAAATCAGCATCAACGCTGGTGGCGGTGCGGCGGACATCGATATTGACGATTTTGGTGCCGCGCGCCGCCTTTGCCGCCAGCATGCGCTGATGCAGCACCGGATGGCACCAGGCGGCGTTGGAGCCGACCAGCACGATCAGCTCGGCCTCTTCAATGTCCGCATAGGTGGCGGGCACGACATCGGCACCAAAGGCGCGCTTCTGGCCAGCCACCGTCGAGGCCATGCACAGCCGCGAATTGGTGTCGCAATTGGCGCTGCCCATAAAGCCCTTGATGAGCTTGTTGGCGACGTAATAATCCTCGGTCAGCAACTGACCGGAAAGGTAGAACGCCACGCTTTCAGGCCCGTGCGCCTGCAAGGCTTCGCGAAAACCGCGCGCCACGGTGTCCAGGGCGCGCGACCAGGTGGTGCGTGTGCCATTGATCAGCGGATGCAGCACGCGTGTCCCTGTGCCCACGGTTTCGCCCAGCGCCGCGCCCTTGACGCAGAGCCGCCCATAATTGGCGGGATGGTCAGCGTCGCCGCTGATGGCCGCGCCTGCGCGCCCGTCCGGCCTGGCGATGACACCGCAGCCCACCCCGCAATAGGCGCAGGTGGTGCGGATGCCGGGTTCGGTTCGGGCCGGGATCAAT
>DAICZI010000416.1 GCA_027311205.1 Beijerinckiaceae bacterium
CTCGATCTCTTGGGCGCTATGGTGGGTTCGGAGGGTCTCCTGGGTGTTGTCACCGAGGTGACAGTCCGCATCTTGCCGACGCCGCCGGGTGCGCGCGCGCTGCTGATCGGCTTTCCAACTGTCGAGGGTGCCGGGGCTTGCGTCGCGGCGATTATTGCGGCGGGGATCATTCCCGGCGGCATGGAGATGATGGATAGACTCGCCATTGAGGCGGCGGAAGCCTTCGTCCATGCCAATTATCCGCTCGATGCCGAGGCCCTGCTGATTGTCGAACTGGACGGCTGCGAGGCGGAGGTCGATCATCTTGTTGGCGCGGTTGAGACGCTGGCGCGCGAACATGGCGCCAGTTCGATCCGGGCCAGCACGTCGGAGGACGAGCGGCTGTTGTTCTGGGCTGGACGCAAGGCGGCATTTCCGGCGGTTGGGCGGATTTCGCCGGATTATTACTGTATGGACGGCACGATTCCGCGCCAGCGCCTGACCGAGGTCCTGGCGCGCATGAAACAGATGGAGGGACACTACAAACTGCGGGTCGCCAATGTGTTTCACGCCGGTGATGGCAACCTGCATCCGCTGATCCTTTATGATGCCAACCAGCCCGGCGAACTGGAACGGGCGGAAGCTTTCGGCAATGACATTCTGCGGCTTTGCGTCGAGGTCGGCGGGGTGCTCACCGGCGAACATGGTGTCGGCGTGGAAAAGCGCGACCTGATGGACAGCATGTTCGATGCGGTTGATCTTGACCAGCAGTTGCGGCTCAAATGCGCTTTTGATGCCAAAAGCCTGCTCAACCCCGGCAAGGTGTTTCCGCAACTCTGCAATTGCGCCGAACTCGGCCGGGTGCATGTCAAAGCGGGCCAGACCCGCTTTCCCGATCTGCCGCGATTTTGAGGGGCCCCAAGTGACCACCTATACCCCCTCTGACCCCGGCGCGCTCGCCGACATCGTCATCAGCGCCCATGACAGCCAGAGACCGCTGGCCATTCATGGCGCGGGCTCGAAGCAGGCGCTTGGACGCCATGCCCCCTGCCCCGATCAAGTGGCCATGTCGGGCTTCAACGGTGGACTGGATTACCAGCCCTCGGAACTTGTATTGACCGCGGGTGCCGGCATGGCATTGAACGCAATTGAAGCCATTCTGGCGCAGAACCGGCAGATGCTGGCCTTTGAACCGCCCGATTGGTCGTCACTGCTCGGGGCGAGCGGCACAGGCACTCTCGGCGGGCTTGTCGCCACAAATCTTAGCGGCCCGCGACGGGTGAAGGCGGGGGGGCCACGCGATCATTTCCTCGGCTTTCACGGCGTCAACGGTCGCGGCGAGATTTTCAAGGCGGGTGGGCGGGTGGTCAAAAACGTCACCGGCTATGACCTTGCGAAAATGCAGGCGGGGGCGTTTGGCACGCTGGCGGTGCTGACCGAAATCACCATGAAGGTTGTGCCTGCGCCCGAGACCAGCGTGACGCTGCTGCTGGCGGGCGAAGACATGGCGCAGGCCGGGATGACGATGGCCAAGGCGCTGAACAGTCCGCATGAGGTTTCTGCCGCAGCGCATCTGCCCGCCGCTGCGGCGAAGCGGGCGTCAAGCCTGACAGGGGCTGATGCCAGCGCCACGCTGCTGCGCCTGGAGGGCCATGGGCCATCGGTGGCGTTTCGCGCCGAGGCACTGCGGACGATGCTGGGCGGGGCGGAGATCGTGCCGGAAGCTGCCAGCCGCAGCTTGTGGCAGCAGGTGGCGGCAGTGCAACCGCTGCTGGAAAGCGCCGACAGTGTGGTCTGGAAACTCAACCCGACGCCATCGGCTGCGCCTGCGTTGCTGGCGGCGCTGCACGCCAGCCTGCCGGTAAAGAGTGCTTTTTTGGATTGGGGTGGTGGTTTGCTGTGGCTGGAACTTGATCCCTCCACGCCTGATGCTGGCGCGGCGGTGCTGCGCGCCATCATGGCACCCTGGGGTGGCCATGCCATGCTGGTGCGGGCCTCGGAAGCTTTGCGGGCCAGCGTGCCGGTGTTCGCTCCCGCGTCAGCCGGTGTCGCGATGCTGACGCAGCGCATCAAGGCGGGTTATGATCCGGCGCTGGTGCTCAATCGCGGTCGGATGTATCGCGAGGGGTAAAGCTCGACACCCTTGGCGATGGCGACGGGCCGTGGCTCAGAATTTGCCCGCGTGGAAATCGGCAAACGCCTGCTTGATTTCCTCGCGGGTGTTCATGACGAACG
>DAICZI010000417.1 GCA_027311205.1 Beijerinckiaceae bacterium
TCGCCGGCCAGCGTGATGGTCCCGAAGCGCGCCTGCAACGCGCTCAGCGCCGCTTTGGCATCATCAAGGGCTGCGGGAAAGGCATGTTCGGGAGCGAGCCGGTAATCGAGCAGATAGATCTCCGCCCCCGCCGCTGCCGCAAGCCGGCCGCAAAAGCCCGCATGTGTGGCGATGCCCCCCGCCGTCCAGCCGCCACCGTGCAGATAGAGCAGGGGCGGCGATCCCGCAACTTTGTCAGCCGGCGTCAGCACGCAGCAGGCCAGCGCGCCTGCCGGGCCTTCAAGCGTGATGCTGGCCTGCGTCACGCCTTCGCAAGGTTCGTCGGCCAAAGCGGCGAGCATATCCAGGGCCTTACGGCGCTCGGCAACCTCGGGAACGAAAGCGCTGCGTCCGGCCCGCGCCATGGCCAGCACGCGGGCGGCATAAGGGTCGAGCCCTTCGGGGAAGGCCTCATCCATGGCGGCGCTTCGGGCCGTGGCTGTGCATCATCAGTCTTTCATGTCGTCGCTGTCGCCCGCCGCTGTCGGCACCAGTTTGGCGACGCGCAGCGAAATCAGCCGGTTGCGCGCCTTGCGCAGCACTTCAAACCGGAAATTATGGAAGGTGAAGACCTGGCCAACCTCGGGAATCGAGCGCGCTTCATGGATCACCAGCCCGGCGATGGTGGTGGCTTCCGCATCGGGCAGGCTCCAGTCCATCACCCGGTTCAGGTCACGGATCGGCAGGCCACCATCGACCATCACCGAGCCATCGCCGAGCAGGCGCACGCCCGCCGCCGCCGGATCGTGCTCGTCCTTGATGTCGCCGACAATTTCTTCGAGAATGTCTTCCAGTGTCACCAGCCCCATGACCGAGCCATATTCATCGACCACGAGGGCAAAATGGGTCTTGCGCTTCAAAAAAGCCTGCAACTGGTCTTGCAGCGTGGTGGTTTCCGGCACAAACCACGGCTTCAGGGCGAGGGCGCTCACATCGAGCATCGAAGTGTCGCCACGCGCCGCCGCCAGCGCCCTGAGCAGATCTTTGGCATGCAGAACGCCAATGATATTATCCGGCTCGTGCCGCCAGAGCGGCAGGCGGGTATAGGGTGAAGCCAGCACCTCGCGCACCAGATCAGTGGCGGGCTGATCGGCATTGATGGCCTGCATTTTGGTGCGATGGATCATGACATCGGCCACACTGAGATCGGCCAGATCCAGCAAGCCGCCGACCATATCGCGATCATGCCGGGCGACATCGCCATCGCGGTGCATCATGTCGACGGTGCTTTTCAGGTCTTCATGGCTCGACGAAGGGTCTTGCGCCGTTTTGGTCGAAAGGCCGAAGGCCCGCAGCATCAGGCGCACCATCCATTCAACCGCCATGAGCGGCGGGCCAAACAATGCGACGCAGAAAGCGGCACTGGGTGCAACAAACAGCGCGGTGCGCTCGGGCCAGGTAATGGCCAGTGTCTTGGGCAGCACTTCGGCAAACACCAGCAAAAGCGCGGTCATCAGCAGGGTGGCATAAACCACGCCTGCCGTGCCGAACAGGTGCACCAGCAAATTCGTTGCGATGGCCGAAGCAGCGATATTGACAATGGTATTGCCCAGCAGCATCGCGCCGATGAAGCGCGGCATTTCGAGGAGCAGGCGGTTGACCCGCGCCGCCGCCCGGTCACCATTTTTTTCCAGAGCGTAAAAGCGCGCCCGCGAAGCCGCCGTCAGCGCGGTTTCGGACGAGGAAAAAAACATCGACAACAAGACGCAAAGGCCAATGATGGCGAGACTGACCGGCAGGCTTGACAGCCACGTCTCGAAGTCACCGATCAATTTATCAGGCATGGTGCGGCGCCTCCAGCGCCAAGTCTGCCTCAAGGAAGGCGCGCACGTCAGCTTCGGCAACGCCGCGCGCAATAAAACTCATGCCAATGCCGCGCGCCAGAATGAAGGTCATTTGCCCGCGCACAACCTTTTTGTCCTGATACATGGCAGCAATAAGTTCGTTGATGCCGCCTTCGAGTCCGCGAATATCCCCAATGCGGGTCGGGAGGCCAACCCGGCGCAGATGTGCTTCCACCCGGCCGACATCCTGCCCTGGACACAGGCCCTGTCGCTGCGAAAAACGGAAGGCGCAGCAAAGTCCGACCGCCACCGCCTCGCCATGCACCAGTCTGGTGCCATCATAATGGGTCAGTCGCTCGAAGGCATGGGCAAAGGTATGGCCAAGAT
>DAICZI010000418.1 GCA_027311205.1 Beijerinckiaceae bacterium
GCCCATGGCACAAAGGTATTTTCTCTATTGACCAACGCGGGCCTGCTGCATCTGCTCACCTGGCTGTCGCCCGCCTTTCCGACGGGGGCCTTTGCCTATTCGCAAGGGCTTGAATGGGCGGTCGAGACCGGTGATGTGAAGGATGAGACGAGCCTGACCCTCTGGCTTGCCGATCTTCTCCATCACGGCGCGGCGTGGAGCGATGTCATTGTCCTGCGCAATGTCCGGCGTGCTGCGCCAGCGGCCTGGCCCGGCATTGCCCGTGAAACCGCAGCCCTCGCCCTGGCGCGCGAACGACGGCATGAGACGCTGGCGCAGGGTGCCGCCTTCCGGCTGGCTGCCGCGCCATGGACCTGCCTGGCGCTGGAGGCCTGGGGCGATGCGCCGCTGCCCCTCCCGGTTGCGCTGGCTTTGCTGGCAGAGGCCCAGGCCATTGATGAGGATGATCTGGCGCTCGGTTTTTTGCAGGCCGGCATTGCCAATCTGGTCTCGGCGGCCGTGCGCCTGGTGCCACTCGGCCAGGCCGCTGGCTTGCGGGTGCAGGCGGCACTGGCGGGTGACATTCTAAAGGTGGCGGAGGCGACCAGGGGCCTGCCACTCACGGCTTGCGGCGGCGCGTGTTTTGCCGCCGACATTGCGTCGATGCGCCATGAAACTCAATATACGAGGCTGTTTCGCTCATGACATCATCATCTCACGGGCCTTTGCGAGTCGGGATTGGCGGGCCGGTTGGCTCGGGCAAGACCGCGTTGATGGATGCGCTTTGCAAAGCGTTGCGCGACACCTATGAAATCGCTGCCATCACCAATGACATCTACACCAGGGAAGATGCCGAGTTTCTCACGCGGGCCGGTTCGCTCGCGCCCGAACGCATCCTTGGCATTGAAACCGGCGGCTGCCCGCATACGGCCATCCGCGAGGATGCCAGCATCAATCTGGCTGGGGTTGCTGAACTTAACCGAAAATTCCCGAATCTCGATTTGCTGCTGATCGAGAGCGGTGGCGACAATCTGGCTGCCACCTTCAGCCCGGAACTGGCCGACATCACCATCTATGTGATTGACGTTTCAGCGGGCGACAAAATCCCGCGCAAGGGCGGGCCGGGCATCACCCGCAGTGATTTGCTGGTGATCAACAAGACCGATCTTGCCCCCATGGTGGGGGCGGATCTTGGCGTGATGGATCGCGATGCCCGCAAAATGCGCGGTGTCCGTCCTTTCGTCTTCAGCAATATCAAGACCGGCGCAGGCGTCGCCGAGATTGCCGCCTTCGTGCAGAAAGCCGGCGGGATGGTGGCGCGCTAATCTTTGCTGGCATTTGCATAAATTCGTGGCATGATCCCCAAACCTCGGGAGGGTTCACCATGACATTCAAATCAGCACTATTGGCATTTGGCCTCGTCCTGGCCGGGAGCGTCGCGGCGACGGCGCAAACGCTCACAACGCTCGACAGCGTCCTGAAAAGTGGCACTTTGCGGGTGGGCACCACGGGTGACTACAAGCCGTTCACCTTCCTCGACACCGCAACCGGCAAATACCACGGCTTTGACATTGACCTTGCCCGCGACCTTGCCGCCAAAATGGGCGTCAAGCTGGTGTTCGTGCCGACAAAATGGGCTGACCTGATGAAGGATCTTGCTGCCAACAAATTTGATGTCGCGATGGGTGGCATTTCGGTGACGCTGGAGCGCCAGAAGCAGGCCTATTTTTCCCAGCCCTATTTGCGTGAGGGCAAGGCGGCCATCGCCCCCTGCGGGTCCGTGTCGAAATATCCCGATCTGGCGGCGATTGATCAAAAGGGCGTTCGGGTGATCGTCAATACAGGCGGAACCAATGAAAAATTTGACCATGCGCGGCTGAAATCGGCAGATATTGTGCTCAACAAGGACAATCTGAGCATTTTTGACCGCCTCGCAGCGGGCAAGGCCGATGTGATGATCACCGACGCCTCGGAGACCCGTTTTCAGTCAAAGCTGCACAAGGGCGTGCTGTGCGCCATTCACCCGGGCCACCCGTTTGATTTTGCCGAGAAAGCCTATCTGCTCCCGCGCGATATGCCTTTGAAGGAATTCGTCGATACCTGGCTGCACATTGACCGCAAGGATGGCACATTCAAGCGGATCTACGCCAAATGGCTCCAATGACAGCCTGACGCTCAAGGCGGCGGCGCCGAAACGCTGCCGCATTTTTCAGTAATTGCATCCAATT
>DAICZI010000419.1 GCA_027311205.1 Beijerinckiaceae bacterium
CCTCGCGCAGTCCAAAGGCATCCGAGCGGTAAAGCGATTGCTTCAGGGCCACAAAAGTCGGCCACAGGAAAAACACCCCTGTGACCGCCACTTGTGGCGCCAGAAGCGCCAGCGGCAAGCCAGTGCGCCTGAACGTGACGCGCTTGGCGATCATGCCGCGCGGCCGAACTATTGGTTGGCTTGCTGGAACTGCGCCAGCAGGGCGTTGCCCTGCGTTACCGCGTCATCAAGCCCCTGTTTCGGCGTCTTCTTGCCAGCGACCACCTGCTCGAGGTTGCCCTCGATAATGTCGCGGATCTGCACGAAGGAGCCAAAGCGCAACCCACGAGAATTGGCGGTCGGCGTGCCGCGGGTCATTTGCTTGATCGCTACGTCAGCACCGGGGTTTTTCGTGTAATAGCCTTCCGACTTGGAAAGGTCATAGGCCGCCGTCGTGATCGGCAGATAGCCTGTGGCCTGATGCCACCAGGCCTGCACCTTGGGCTGCGACAGATAGGCAAAAAACGCGGCGACGCCCTTGTATTGCTCGGTGGGCACGCCCTTCAGCACCCACAAGGTCGCGCCACCAATAATGGAATTCAGCGGGGCCCCTTTGACATCGGGCCAATAGGGCAGTGGGCCCATGCCAAAATCAATCTTGGAAGCCAGGACACTCGCGCGCGAGGCTGATGATTCCATCATCATGCCGCATTGGCCGGAGGCGAATTTCGCATAGGCGGTATCGGCGCGGCCGCCGTAATCATAGGTCTTGTCTTTTTCCCACTTGGCCAGATCAGTCCACATCCGCAACTCAAGCGGATTATTAAATTCAAGCCGCGTGCCAAGGCCACCAAAACCATTTTCCATGGTGCCAAGCGGCAGATTGTGCAGCGCATTGAAATTCTCGACCAAAACCCATGACGGCCAGGCGGTGGTAAAGCCGCAGGCAACGCCCGCCGCACGCAGCTTTTTGGCATCAGCTTCAACTTCCGGCCATGTCGTCGGTGTCTTGCTCGGATCAAGCCCGGCCTTCTTGAACAGCGTCTTGTTGATATAGGTCACTGGCGTCGAGGAATTGAACGGCATCGACAGCATGTTGCCATTGGCGTCCGAATAATAGCTGGTAACGGCCTGGAGATAGGATTTCGGGTCGAAAGCCTGGCCGGTATCCTTCATCAGTTGGTAAACCGGATAGACCGCGCCTTTGGCTGCCATCATCGTGGCGGTGCCGACTTCAAAAACCTGAATGATGGCCGGCTGCTGATGCGCGCGGAAGGCGGCAATGGCGCCCGTCAAAATCTGCGGATAGGTGCCCTTGAACACCGGGTCGATTTCATATTGCGTCTGCGAGGCGTTGAAGTCATGCGCAAGCTTGTCGACATCCGTTCCGAGCACGCCGTTCATCGCATGCCACCATTGGATCTTGATCGGTGCCGCGTGCGCGCCCGTAGCGGCCAGCACCATTGCCGCGCCTGCGAGCAAAGTCTTCATCCTGTTTGACATTCCCTATCTCCCTGTTGAGAATTCTTCTGTTGGATCATCATTCTGACAGTGGTGTGACGAAGTTTCAAGCTGCAAGAGTCTGCCCTCCCGCATTGCCGCGATAGGACAGAGCCTCGGCGAGATGGATGCGTGCGACCTCGTCCTTGCCATCAAGATCGGCGATGGTGCGGGCCAGTTTCAACACCCGGTGGAAACCGCGTGCCGAGAGCCGCAACCGGTCAGCCGCCTCGCGCACCAGACGCGTGCCACCCGCATCGGGGCGCGCCACTTCCTCGATCACATTGGCTGGCGCCGCGGCATTGGCGGTCACATGCGGCAGGCCGATCTTCGCATAGCGGGCAACCTGGATGGCACGCGCCGCCGCCACCCTGAGCGCGACCTCGCGCGAGCCTTCAGCGGCAGGGGGCAGAATCAAATCCGCCGCGCTGATCGCCGGAACCTCGATCGTAAGATCCATACGGTCCAGCAAAGGGCCTGAAAGCCGGGTTTGGTATTGCGCGATGCAGCGCTCGTTGGGCTGGCGTTTGCAGGTATAGCCTGGCTCGGTCGCGTGGCCGCAGCGGCACGGATTCATCGCGGCGATCAGTTGAAAGCGCGCCGGATAAGTGATGCGGTGGTTGGCGCGGGCAATCGACACCTCGCCTGTCTCCATGGGCTGGCGCAGGCTGTCGAGCACCTGGGGCTTGAACTCCGGAAATTCATCGAGAAACAGC
>DAICZI010000041.1 GCA_027311205.1 Beijerinckiaceae bacterium
GTGAAGCGGCTGCGCGTCACCGATCGAGCGCACCTGGTTGTCCTCCTACCACGCCAGAAAGGCCGCCACGGCGCGGCGGGAGGCGCGGCGCGTGTGCGGGTTGCGGATATCGGTAGTGAAGAATTCAGGGAAGCGGAAGGCGGTCTTCTCGCCACCTACCGCGATGGCTGCGGGAATGCGAGCGGCAAGAATGGGCGCGAACTGGTTCAAGAGCACACCCCACGCGTTGTTGCTGGCACGGACTCAAAGCCAGCCGCGATCGACGCGTAAAAGCGGTGGACACCGTCGAGAACACGATACTTGAAAGGCTGACCGGAAATATCAGTCAGCTTGGGCAGGATAAGAATTTTGATCGGCGGAAGCTCCGCGTCAGCGACGAAGCCTTCTAAGATAAACGCGAAACGCGCACGATCAAAACCATGCCAATCTAGTGGCGTGGATGCAAGCCTGAACGGTGGCTCGATATCGTCGAGGGCGAACACCTCGGCCCCTGAAGACCTGTAAGCCGGGCCTCGACGGGTGAAGTCAGACATTCCTGCCTCGGTCCACCACGCGTCGGGGATTTCAAATTCAGCCGGATATCGAGGGTATGGAAACCGCATCATTGTCCCCTAGGATGGCTCAAAGATGCGTAACCAAGAGCCTTTAGAAGTCGCCCATAGTCGCCCGGATCGTATGGAAATTCATGCACTTCGCGGCAAGGTCGGGGCATTGGCCTAGGATCATGACGGCTTAGCTGGAACATTGTCTGGACCAATTGCAGGTCTGCTTGATCTGAAATGATGATGTGGATGAGCGACGCCTTTTGTTGCCTTTCGGAGCGGATCGCCCAATCGCCCTTCAGCACGCGCGCGACAGCTTCGACGACTGCCGCATACGGAGTCGGAATTTGCCGACCATCGGCCGCAAGAGAGACGCGGGGGGCTCTCCACGCAAACCCGCAGACAACGCAAATAGCCTGCGGATGCTTCACAACGAATCTATTCCAAGTCATCTTCCCCATTTTACGCTTCCTCCATTCGTATATGATAAGATATTATCAAACATGATCCCACGCCGGAAGCGCGTTGAAATTTCCGGCTTCGTATGCTGTTGTCATACACATGACGAACCCCTCACACACAACCTCGGTTCTGAGCGTTCGGGTCAATCCCGACGAGCGGGCCATCCTCGAAGCGGCTGCCGAACAGGCTCACACCAGCCTGAGCGAGTTCGTGCGCCGTAAGGCCCTCGAATCGGCCGAAGCCGAAGTCCTCAACCGGACGCTCGTCACCATACCGGCCAGGGACTGGGAAGCCTTCGAGGCCTGGCTCGACCGCCCCGCCGAGACGATCCCCGCGCTCGCCGAACTCGCGCGCCGAACCCCCTCCTGGGAGCGATGACCAGGCCGCGCCATGTAGGCACGCATGGTCGACGTGCAGCGGCGTTTCGCACCTGCCTTATGCAGGGACGGCGTGGGATTTAGCCAGGTTTCATCACAAACCCGGACGTTTCACCCCAAAAACAGCACCCTAAACCTGCGGCATCGACCGGCGCGAGTCGCCCTTGCGCTTGGCTGCGCCGCTCTTGCGCGGTGCTTTCGCGCCCTTGGCTGCAGCGGCGCGGCGGGCGGCGGCCAGCGCTACGTGGCACCACGACACCAGCTCATCCTCGTCATCGAGCGCTGATTCGGGCAAAGTCCAATAAGGCATGGATCCCTTGTGGCCGTTGGCGCGCTCGTAAACCCAGGGACGGCTGCCCGCCGCCTCATAACGCGGCCCAGCTTCGGCATCGCCGCGGATCCTGATGTCGCCGCGCAATTCGACGGCAAAACACAGCCCGTCGGCATAGACGCCATGGCCGCTGAACAGGCGCTTGATCTCGACCGCACCAAAAGGCGCGAACATCTCGCGCAGTCCCTCGGCGTCCATGGGCCTAATGCGCGGCGGTGACGGCTTCGGGCGAGGCCGGCGTGATCGTCACGCTCTCGCCGCACCCGCAGGCTGCCGTCTGATTGGGATTGTTGAAGGTGAAGCCGGATGAAAGCTTGCTCTCCTGATAATCCATCTGCGTGCCGAGCAAAAACAGAATCGCCTTGGGGTCGATCAGCACCTTGACGCCCTGATCCTCGACCACTTCGTCGTGCGGTTGCACCTCGCGCGCCATCTCCATGGTATAGGACATGCCCGCGCAGCCGCCATTTTTTACGCCGACGCGCAACCCAACCAGGGGCTGGTCACTCGCAGCCATGATTTCGCGCACGCGGGCGGCAGCCGCCTCGGTGAGGGACATCATTTTGAAACGGGAAGTGGCCATGTATTGCTCCTGCTGTATCTGCGGCAAGGCCGCTCAACTTGGTTGTCATGTAGGTACGCGTCTTCAATATTCCCAGAGACAGGTTTATTTTCGCCGATAATCTCCGGTAAAACTCACATTGTTGCCGCCGCAATTGTGGTTGTCCTCCACCAGGAGGAATTCCCCCAGCCGCCGCATCCGAATGCGGCAGGCGTATTGATCGCCCTTGTCATAGGCCAAAGTTCTGGAACCACTGTCGGTAAAGGACAGCGTGTCGCCTTCTGGCCGCAGCGTGGCCTTGAACGAGCCTGCGTTGACGCCGCCGCTTTTGACCCGTTCGGGATCCAGGGCGCCAAATGTGGCGTCGCCATGCAAATCAATCGTGCCTTTTTGTTTGCCAGCCTTGATCGTGATCGCCTGCTCGACATTGCCTTGCCAGGAACCGACAAACGATTCTGGCTTGGTGACAGGTGCCGTGACCACGAATGCGGTCGGCAGCCAGCCGGCGCGCACCAGGCCCTTGGCATTGACATATTCAGCGCAGGAAAAGTCACCGGCACTGGCACTGACCAGCACCTGGTCGCCGCCAACGAGATAATCCTTGCGCTGGCAAATGGCCTCCCCGGCGGCCGGGCAGCCATTCTGCTCGGACGCGCCTTTGACGAAATGAACCCGCTCGCCCTTCCTGATGGACGCCAGCGAGATTTTTGTTGCAGGGGCGAGGTCGCTCCACCCAGAGCAGTCGCCAGTGGCGGCCCTTGCGGCGACGGGCAGGAAGCAAAGCGCCAGCCCGAGGCGGATCACAGGTGTTGCCATCACCACATGTCCAGCGCCACGCGCGCTTCATCCGACATCCGGCTCTGATCCCACGGCGGATCAAACACCATGGAGACTTTCGCGCCGGACACGCCGGGCACCGCCGATACTGCAGTCTCGACCCAGGTTGGCATTTCCCCGGCCACCGGGCAGGCGGGTGCGGTCAGCGTCATGTCGATCAGCACCATTTTGCTGTCATCGACCTCGACTTTGTAAATCAGGCCAAGTTCGTAGATATCGACCGGAATCTCCGGATCAAACACAGTCTTGAGCGCCGCGATGATATCATCGGTAAGGCGGTCAATTTCGGCGGGCGCCAAGGCCCCGTCCAGCGCCATTTCCGGGCGGTTGGGTTGCTGTTCCGGCTCGATATGTGGGTGCTCGTTCACGCTTTTGATCCTTCAGGCAAACAGGCGCTCGGCCTTGATCAGCGCTTCAGCCAGCGCATCAACTTCCGCAAAAGTATTATACATCGCAAATGAGGCGCGGCAGGTCGAAGTCACGCCATAATGCGTCAAAAGCGGCTGGGCGCAATGGGTGCCGGCACGCACCGCAACACCGGCCCGGTCAATCACCGTGGCAATGTCGTGGGCGTGAATACCCTTGATGTCAAAAGACAAAATCGGCCCCTTGCCTGGCGCATGCCCAAAAATCCGCAAGCTGTTCATCCGCGACAGCCGTTCATGCGCATAGGCCGACAGCGCCGCCTCATGGGCGTTGATGCGGGCGCGCCCGACGCTCTCCATGTAATCCAGCGCCGCGCCAAGGCCGATGGCCTGCACGATCGGCGGCGTCCCGGCCTCTAAGCGGTGCGGCGGCGCATTATAGGTGACAGTGTCGCGCGTCACCTCATTGATCATTTCGCCACCCCCCAAAAATGGCGGCAGCGCCTCCAGCAGGTGCTTCTTGCCATAAAGCACGCCGATACCGGTCGGCCCATAGACCTTGTGGCCGGTGAAGACATAGAAATCGGCATCCATGGCACGAACGTCGGTTTCAAGATGCACCGCGCCCTGCGAGCCATCAACCAGCACGCGAACGCCATGGGCATGGCTGGCGGCAATAATATCATGGATCGGCGTCACCGTGCCGAGCACATTCGACATGTGCGTCACCGCGACAATTTTGGTGCGCGGCGAGAAAGCCTGCTCGAAGCTTGCAAAATCAAACGAGCCGTCCTCGGTGACGCCGACCCATTTAATCACTGCGCCCTTGTGTTCGCGCAGATAATGCCATGGCACAATGTTGGAATGGTGCTCCATCAGCGACAGGATAATCTCATCGCCAGCCTCAATATGCGCAAGGCCAAAGCTCGCCGCGACCAGATTGAGCGCGGCGGTGGCCGACGAGGTGAAAATGATCTCGTCGGTGGAGGCGGCATTCAGAAACGCCCGCACCTTTTCGCGCGCCACTTCATAGCCTTCGGTTGCGGCATTGGCGAGGTAATGCAGGCCGCGATGCACATTGGCATATTCATGCTCATAGACCTGGCGCATCCGGTTCAGCACGACCAGCGGTTTTTGTGCCGAGGCGGCATTGTCGAGATAGACCAAAGGCTTCCCGTAGGGCTTTTCGTTCAGGATCGGGAAATCCCGGCGGATGGCCTCGACATCATAGTCCGTGCGCGTGCTCATGATATTCATCAGGCTCTGCCTCCACGCGCTTGCAGCCAGCGCGCCAGCCTCCCGGTGAAATGGCGCTTCAGGCTTTCGTTTTCAACGGGCTCGATCATCTCAGCCGCGAAAGCTTCCAGCAGCAGCGCTTCAGCTTCGCTTCGCGGGATGCCTCGTGACTGCAGATAGAAAATCTGTTCGGCGTCGAGCCCGCCGACTGTGGCACCGTGGCCGCAAACGACATCATCAGCGAAGATTTCGAGTTCGGGCTTGTTGTCCATCCGCGCGCCATCATGCAGCAGAATGGCCTTTGACATCATCTTGCCATCGGTTTTCTGCGCGTGCGGCTTGACGATGACCTTGCCCTGATAGACGCCATGCGCATTCTCGTCGAGCAGGCTGCGGAACACCTCGCGGCTGACGCCGTGAGGTTTGGCGTGGTTGATGGTGAGTGTCGTATCGAGATGCGCTGCGCCGCGCCCAAGCATCAGGCCAGATAGTGCGATGTCGGCACCCTCGCCGATGAGGTCAGCAAAAATCTGGCGGCGCACCATCTGGCCGCCATCCAGCATGGCGAAAGAATTGAAATGCGCCGTGCGCCCAAGCTTGATGATGAGGCCAAGGACACAGAGCGACTGCGCTGCCTCGCAATCGCAGACATGCGCGCAACGGGCATTGTCACCCATTTCGATCTCGACCAGGCTGTTGACCTGGTGGCCATGCTCAAGGCCGGTATGGATTTCAGCCAGCGTCACCTCGGCATCGGCACCGATCTTCACTTTAACGCGGCTGAAGACCGCCGTTGCCGCTGCGCGCTGCGCAAACACAAGGTGCAGGGGTGCCTTCAGCACCGTGCCCGGTGCAATCTCAATTTGTGCCGCCTGTTGGGCGAAAGCATGATTGAGCGTGACCATCGCGTCGGGATGGGCTTCGGGCGCGGAACTGTCGCGGGTCAAAGTGACACCTGCGGGAAGCGCATCGGACTGGGCAGGCGCGTAGCGGCCATCGACGAACACCATTCGCGTTCCAACCTCGCCAAACCCGCGCTGTGCGGTCTGTGGGGCTGTGCCATTCGTGGCAGCCAGCGGCAGCGCCTGCTCCATCACAGCGCGCAGATCGGTGAAATGCCAGGCCTCGACCCGCCGGTTCGGCAGCCCCAGCGCAGCAAATCTGGCGAAGGCGGCGCTGCGCCAGGGGTCAGGCGCTGGCAGCGCTGCAAACTGGTTCTCTAGCTCAGCTTCAGCAACGGTTTTGAGGCGGGCGAGGGGAGCGTTCATCACGCCGCCTCGTCGGAATAGGCGGCATAGCCGCTCTTTTCCAGTTCCAGCGCCAGCGTCGGCCCACCTGAGCGCACGATCTCGCCACGGGCCATCACATGCACGCTGTCGGGCCGGATATAATCCAGCAGGCGCTGGTAATGGGTGATGACCAGAAAGCCGCGCTCGCGGTTGCGCAGCGCGTTGACGCCATCAGCGACGATCCGCAGCGCATCAATATCAAGGCCGGAGTCGGTTTCATCGAGAATGGCGAATTTGGGCGCGAGCAGCGCCATTTGCAGGATTTCCATGCGCTTCTTCTCGCCGCCCGAAAAGCCGACATTGAGCGGGCGCTTCAGCATCTCCTGATCGATTTTCAAATCCTTGGCGGCACCGCGCACTTTCTTGATGAAATCGGGCGTCGTCGATTCTGCCTCGCCACGCTGGCGGGCCTGCGCGTTCATGGCGGCTTTGAGAAAGGTCATGGTGGCGACGCCAGGGATTTCCAGCGGATACTGGAACGCCAGAAACACCCCCGCCGCCGCCCGCGCATTGGGCTCCATCTCCAGCAGGTTCTGGCCATTGAGCAGCACTTCGCCAGCAGTAACCTCATAGCCGGGCCGCCCGGCGATGATATAGGACAGCGTCGATTTGCCAGAGCCATTCGGCCCCATGATCGCCGCAACTTCACCCGCCCTGACCTCAAGCGTCAAGCCATTGAGAATTTTCTTGCCGTCGATTTCGGCGTGCAGATTGTTGATTTTGAGCATGGTTTAAGGAATCCTGGTGGATGAAATGATTTGAGAGGCCCGCGCATCCAGGCGCACAAGCGCCCGCGCGAGAGATGGAGCGTTCTTGCTGGCACGCTCGGGGGTGCGAAGCTTTTCGACAAATTCGCCAAGCCAGTCGTTATAGCCGAAGCGTTGAACGACCTGCGCGCCGAGGCGTCCCGTCTTGGCAACAAAAGCGCCGCCCTTGCCAATATCGCGCAAGGCGACATCGGCAACATGGATAAGGGGCTTCATCACCCCACGCTCCCCTCAAGCGAGATGGCGATGAGTTTTTGCGCCTCCACGGCAAATTCCATCGGCAGTTGCTGGAGCACGTCGCGCACAAAGCCGTTGACGATGAGCGCGGTCGCCTCTTCGGCATCAAGCCCGCGGGCCTGACAATAAAACAACTGGTCATCCGAGATTTTCGAGGTGGTCGCCTCATGCTCGAACTGCGCTGAAGGATTGCCCGCCTCCATGTAAGGCACGGTATGGGCACCACAATTCTCGCCAATCAGCAGCGAGTCGCAATTGGTGAAATTGCGCGCGCCGCTCGCCTTGCGATGCGCCGAAACCAGGCCGCGATAGGTGTTTTGCGAATGGCCTGCCGAAATGCCCTTCGAAATGATCCGGCTGGTGGTGTTCTTGCCAAGATGCACCATTTTGGTGCCGCTATCGACCTGCTGGCGGCCATTGGAAATGGCAATCGAATAGAATTCGCCGCGCGAGCCATCGCCGCGCAGAATGCAGCTTGGGTATTTCCAGGTAATCGCCGAGCCGGTCTCAACCTGCGTCCAGGAAATGCGCGACTGCGCGCCCCGGCAATCCCCGCGCGTGGTCACAAACCTGCAAATGCCGCCCTTGCCATTGGCGTCACCCTGATACCAATTCTGCACGGTGGAATATTTGATCTCGGCATCATCATGGGCGATCAGTTCGACAACTGCCGCATGAAGCTGGTTTTCATCGCGCTTGGGCGCGGTGCAGCCTTCCAGATAGCTGACATAGGAGCCCTTGTCGGCGATGATCAGCGTGCGCTCGAACTGGCCGGTCTTCTGTTCGTTGATACGGAAATAGGTCGAAAGCTCCATCGGGCAGCGCACACCCGGCGGGATATAGACGAACGAACCATCGGAAAACACGGCCGAATTCAGGGTCGCAAAGAAATTGTCCGTCACCGGCACGACCGACCCGAGATATTTCTTCACCAGTTCGGGGTGCGTATGCACAGCTTCCGAAATCGGGCAGAAAATCACGCCGACTTTCGCCAGTTCCGCCTTGAAGGTGGTGGCGACCGAGACAGAGTCAAACACCGCATCAACGGCGACGCGGGGACGCTCGACGCCGGCCAGCACTTCCTGCTCGCGCAGCGGAATGCCAAGCTTGGCATAGGTGCGCAGCAATTCAGGATCGACTTCATCAAGCGATTTTGGCCCCGGCGATTTTTTTGGCGCCGAATAATAATGCAAATCCTGATAGTCGATCGCATCGTGCTCGACGCGCGCCCAGTTCGGCTCAACCATGGTGAGCCAGCGCCGGTAGGCTTCAAGACGCCATTGCGTCATCCACTCGGGCTCGTTCTTCTTGGCGGAAATATACCGGACAATGCCTTCGTTCAGCCCTTTGGGCGCGAGTTCGCTCTCAATGTCGCTGACAAAACCATATTTGTATTCGCCGACGTCGATCGAACGAACCTTTTCGATGGTCTCAAGATCTGCCGCCATGTCCTACTCCTGTTAGCCGCTGCGGTTTCAAGGACCGCCGGTGTAAAAATCGTCTCATGCCGCGATAGCGCCTTTGCGTCGCAGCAAATGGTGCAGTTCGGCCAGCAAGGCATCGCGATCCGCCTCGGTCGAGCCGAATCCAAAACTGGCCCGCAGGGCGCATGTTGCGAGGGCAGGGGGCACTTTCATGGCCTCCAGTACATGGGATGCGCCAACTTTGCCAGATGAGCAGGCTGAGCCCGATGACAGCGCCACGCCGCCAAGGTCAAGCGCCATCAAAGCGGTCTCGGCACTTAGTCCCGGCAGGGCAAACGCACATGTATTGGGCAGGCGCGGCGTGTCGCGCCCGAAAATCACCACCTCAGGCGCAATCGCGTCGAGAGCGCGTTCCAACCCGTCACGCAACGCGGCGCTGGCGGCAGAATTCAGCTCCTCGTGGGCTTCCTCGGCCGCAGCACCGAATCCGGCGATACCGGCAACATTTTCGGTGCCACCGCGCGCCCGGCGCTCCTGGCCACCTCCGCGCAGCAGCGCCTCCGGCATGGTTGTCGCCGGATGTGTCACCAGCGCACCAACGCCTGTGGGGCCGCCAAGCTTGTGGGCCGAAAGTGCCAGGGCATCGACGCCGAGCCCGCTGATGTCGATGCGGCCCGCGCCCTGCACGGCATCGCAAACCAGCAAACCGCCCGCTTGATGCACCAAAGCCGCCAGACCGGCCACATCCTGCAGCACGCCGGTTTCATTATTGGCAAGCTGGATGGCAACGAGGCTGTGGCCCCCATGGTTCAGCAGCGCCACCAAAGCGGCGCGGTCGATGCGCCCGTCGCGGTCAACAGGCGCGACGCACACATTGTCCGGCGCAAAGCTGTGTCCCTGCAGGACGCAGGCGTGCTCGGTCGCGCCGACAATCAGCCTGTCGAAATTCTTGACCTTGCCGTTGACGCTCCAGACCGGCCTCAACGCCATGGCGAGGGCTTCTGTCGCGCCCGATGTGAACACCACGCCATCGCGTGCCGCGCCGCAAAGCTGAGCCACGTGTCGGCGTGCATCTTCCACCAGCGCGCGCGCAGTCCGCCCTTCAGCATGAACGGACGAGGGATTGCCGCAGCGCTCCAG
>DAICZI010000420.1 GCA_027311205.1 Beijerinckiaceae bacterium
TGATTGCGCCAGGGTGCACGCACAAACGCCTCCGGTTTATCATTGACGGTTTCATCCCCATATTCTGCTGCTCATGCCGCCTTGGCCGCGCGCGTTGCGCAAGACCGCGATCGGCAGGCGTTTGCTGAACTGTATGATTTCTATGCGCCAAGGCTGGCGGCCATGCTGGTGCGCCAGGGCCTGGACCGGGATTTTGCTGGAGATATTGTGCAGGACACCATGACGACGCTGTGGCACAAGGCCGCGATGTTTGATGCCTCCCGCGCCAGTCTGGCAACCTGGATCTATCGGATCGCGCGCAACCGCCGGATTGATTTGCATCGCCGCGACAAGACCGCCCGTGCGGAGCAGGTGATGTGGCTTGCGGAAAGCGGCACCGATCTGGAAAGTGATGCGGACGCGCAAATGGATGAAGAGCGGCGGCGAGCCAGTATCGGCGCGTTGGTGCAGGGCTTGCCGGAGGAACAAAATCTCATGGTGCGCCTGGCGTTTTATGAGGGATTGACCCATGCCGCTATTGCCGAGCGCACGAGCCTGCCGCTTGGCACGGTGAAGTCGCGGCTCCGGCTGGCTTTTGGCCGCTTGCGTCGCGGTTTTGATGCGGGTGGTCTAACAGACGATTGATAAAAAGGGAGAAAAGCATGCGTGCTGTTTTGTGTGAAAACTGGGGCCCGCCCGAAAGTTTGACGGTGCGCGACATCGCGGCCCCTGTGCCAGCGGCTGGCGAGGTGCTGGTAGCGGTAAAATTCGCGGCGCTGAATTTTCTCGATACCTTGATCATCGAGAACAAATATCAGGTGAAGCCCAACCTGCCGTTTTCGCCTTGCGGTGAATTTTCCGGTCATGTTGTGGCGCTGGGCGAGGGTGTCAGCGGGTTCAAGCCCGGCGATGCGGTCGCTGGTTTCATTGGCTATGGCGCGGCTCGCGATATGGTGGTTTGCCCGGCCAGCCAGATGATCATGGTGCCGGACGGTCTGCCGCTTGAGAAGGCTGCCGGGTTATTTGTGACCTATGGCACCACGCTGCACGCCTTCCGTCAGCGCGCGCGGCTGCAAGTTGGCGAAACGCTGGCCGTGCTCGGTGCCACCGGCGGCGTCGGCCTGGCCGCCGTTGAATTGGGGCATTGTCTGGGCGCCAGGGTCATTGCCTGTGCCTCTTCCGCCGAAAAGCTGGTGTTTGCCCGGCAGGCTGGTGCCGATGAGGTGGTCGATTATTCAGCGACCGATCTCAAGGAAGCGCTCAAAAGTCTTACCGGCGGCAAGGGCGTCGATGTGGTCTATGACCCGGTTGGCGGCAAATTGACCGAAGCGGCACTGCGGGCTTTGGCCTGGGAAGGCAGGTTGCTGGTGATCGGCTTTGCCGCGGGCGAAATCCCTCGTATCCCGCTCAATCTGGCGTTGCTCAAGGGCTGCGATATTCAGGGCGTGTTCTGGGGGGACTTTGTCCGCCGCGCGCCGGATTTGCAGCGCGCAAATATGCGCGACATTGCCGACATGGCAGCGGATGGGCGCATTTCCGCACATATCCACAGAATTCTACCCCTCGAAAACATCGCCGAGGCGCTGAATATTCTCAAGCGTCGGGAGGCTTTAGGCAAGGTCGTGCTCGCCGTGTCCTGAGGGCGGGCAGGGCGCTCCGGGCAGGGCGCTCTCAGAAATCCGTGGCGAGGCCGCGCACTTCCCAATCGCCGTAACGTACCGGTTCCGGGCCGTCACGGCCATTGAGTTCGGCGGCGCGGTCGGGGACCTCGGCCAGGCGGCGCCGAGCCTCCGCCTCCGCCCGGGCGCGCGCAGCGGCGGCCTTGATGCGCGCCGCGCGCGTGGCTTCGGGAACCGGGCCATGCTCGACAGGGCCGTGTGTTTTGTTCATCATGCCACCCCATGGGTCAGGATCGCCACAGACGCACTGGACAACTGGCGCATTGGAATGGGCGCATCAGGGGGCAAGCGTCGTTGTCGCTGGCTCAGTATATTGTTTTTTTTCAGCGCCGTTTCAAGCTACAAGGACGAATCACTTTGTTCATGGACGCATATAGTTTCCACACTCGCAGGCATTTTTCTTGATCATCGGTAAAGACAAAGCCAGTGGCACCGCACGTTCGGTCGCCCCGCGTTCTCGCCTCACAGCGGCGGAGCGGCAAGTGCAGGATGCTGCCGCAGCGCAATATCCCGGCCTGCCGCCGCGCATGGCTGCC
>DAICZI010000421.1 GCA_027311205.1 Beijerinckiaceae bacterium
GTCTTTGCGTTCCCTGGCTTCCTGCAAGGTCTTGGGCGGCGGCACAATCACGGACTCGCCCGGCCTCCAGGCCTCGGGGGTTGCCACAGACTGTTCATCGCTTGTTTGCAGGGCGGCGACCAGCCTCATGAACTCATCGATCGAACGGCCATTGGTCATCGGATAATAGACCATCGCCCGCAAGAGACCTTCTGGATCAATGATGAAAGTCGCACGCACCGCTGATGTATCACTGGCCCCCAAATGCACCATGCCATAGGCATTGGCGACCCGCATCGACAAATCCTCAATGATCGGGAAGGGGATGGTGACGCCAAACTTCTCCTCGATGCTGCGCGCCCAGGCGATGTGTGAAAACACGCTGTCAATCGACAGGCCGAGGAGATCGCAGTTCAACGCCTGAAAGTCAGCGTGGCGCTTGGCGAAGGCGATGAATTCCGTCGTGCAAACCGGTGTGAAATCAGAGGGGTGCGAGAACAGCAGCAGCCATCGGCCCTGATAATCAGCAAGGCTCTTGACGCCGTGCGTGGTGTTGGCGCTGAAATCGGGAGCGGGCTGGTTCAGGCCCGGCAATCGAAGCGGCGGATTCTGGTTTTCCATGGTCAAAGTCCATTTTCCTGTGTTTGGCCCCGGTCTGGCTGGCAAGGATCGGGCTGCCGGTCTGCGGCTCCACCATGCCGCCTCCCGTCCTTGTCGTGGACGATCAGCCACCAGGGCTCGGGTCAACAAATATATTCGGTTTTTAGCATGTTTTAGCGAAGGGCCAAGCCCAAAGCGCTGCCAGGGGTTGTTTCAAGGTGTGGCAAAGCGCGCAGTTGAATGAAAGCTGCGGCACAGGCTTCTTCAGGCAACGCAAGGCATGGGCAGCCAAGGCAAGCCTCCCCGGTTCCCATGTCGAATCGCGTTTCAGCCGATTCGAAAGTACCCCGCAGGGTCAGATTTGGGGCACGTTGGTAGAACAAGTGGGTATTTTTGACAGGCGATTGCGCCAGACCACCAGGCAAAAACCCCAAATTCCCGCGAACCCTTGACAAAAATCTTGGCCACTTGCTTAAAGCTGGAACTTCGCTCGCGGCGGAATTTTTCTAAGGCCCCACATGTTTCCATCAGTCGTCGCCTCATTGCGGCCCAATACTGCCGCTTATGAATCCCTGCCGATGGTCAAGCCGACCGGGTTTCGCGAATATGACGCGCGCTGGCTGTTTGGCGAGGAAATCAACCTCATGGGCGTGCAGGCGCTGGGCATGGGCCTCGGCACCCTGCTGCATGAAATGCGCGTGCCGCTGGAAATCGTCACCGGCCATGATTTTCGCGCTTATTCGGCCTCGATCAAGCTGGCGCTGGTCACCGGCCTCATGGCGGCGGGCGTCAAAGTGCATGATATTGGCCTCGCTCTGTCACCCATGGCGTATTTTGCCCAGTTTGCCCTTGATGTGCCCGCCGTGGCGATGGTGACGGCCTCGCATAATGACAATGGCTGGACTGGCGTCAAAATGGGTGCGAACCGCCCGGTGACCTTTGGCCCCGATGAAATGTCGCGGCTGAAAGACATTGTGCTCGCGGGCCAGTTTCGCGAAGGCTCCGGCAGCTATCATTTCGTGCCGGATTTCTTCGCACTTTACACCAAAGAGCTGACCAGCCGTCCGAAATTCACCCGAAACCTGAAAGTGGTGGCTGCCTGCGGCAATGGCACGGCGGGGGCATTTGCGCCGCAGATCTTGCAGGCGCTCGGCTGCGAGGTGGTGCCGCTGGATACCGGGCTTGATTATAATTTCCCCAATTACAACCCCAACCCCGAAGACATTAAAATGCTGCATGCCATCGCCGCTTGCGTGAAGCGCAGTGGCGCGGATGTCGGCCTCGGCTTTGATGGCGATGGCGACCGTTGCGGGGTGGTCGATGAAACCGGCGAGGAGATTTTCGCCGACAAGATTGGCGTCATGCTCGCCCGCGATCTGGCCAAACAGCACAGGAACGCGACCTTTGTGGTTGATGTGAAATCCACCGGCCTGTTTGCCACCGATCCTGAATTGCTGGCGCTGGGGGTCACGACGGATTACTGGAAGACCGGCCATTCGCACATCAAGCGCCGGGTTGCCGATTTGCAGGCTTTGGCCGGCTTTGAAAAGTCGGGCCATTTCTTTTTCAATGCGCCGCTGGGACGGGGCTAAGATGATGGGC
>DAICZI010000422.1 GCA_027311205.1 Beijerinckiaceae bacterium
GTCATGGCGGAATGTTCGGCGCTGGCACTGGCGCGTGCCAGCCAAACGCAACTGAAAGCGGCGGAGTAAAAGGCATGGCGTCTTCCTTTCCCTGGACCGTTGTGCTCTTTGCGTTCATCAAGAGCCTCGTCGTGCTGGTGTGTCTGCTTTTGGCGACCGCCGTGCTGATTTATGGCGAACGCAAAATCTGGGCCTCCGCGCAATTGCGGCGTGGCCCGAATGTTGTTGGCCCCTGGGGCACGATGCAGCCCTTTGCCGACTTCTTGAAATTCATCCTGAAAGAACCGGTGATTCCGGCGGGTGCCAACAAGGGCCTGTTTTTGCTCGCGCCTTTGCTCGGTGTGGTGCTGGCGATTGCCGCCTGGGCGGTGATTCCGGTCAATCTTGGCTGGGCGGTTTCCAACATCAATGTTGGCATCCTGTATATTTTTGCGGTCTCTTCGCTTGGCATCTATGGCATCATCATGGGTGGCTGGGCGTCGAATTCAAAATATCCATTCTTGAGCGCGCTGCGCTCCACCGCGCAAATGGTGTCTTATGAAGTCTCGATCGGCTTTGTTCTCATCACGGTGCTGCTCTGTGCCGGGTCGCTGAACCTCACCGACATCGTCAACGCGCAGAATGGCCGGTTTGGCTTTTTGAACTGGTTTTTTCTGCCGCTGTTTCCGATGTTTGTGAGCTTCTTCATATCATCGCTGGCCGAAACCAACCGCCCGCCGTTTGATTTGCCAGAGGCTGAATCCGAACTGGTGGCGGGCTATATGGTGGAATATTCCTCCTCGCCGTTCCTGCTGTTCTTTCTGACCGAACTGGTGGCGATCTACACCATGTGCGCGATGGCGACGATCCTGTTTCTGTGCGGCTGGCTGCCGCCGCTGCCATTTGCGCCTTTCACCTGGGTGCCGGGCGTGATCTGGTTTGTCCTGAAAGTCTTCATGATGGTGTTCATGTTCTCCATGGTGAAGGTGTTTGTGCCGCGCTACCGCTATGATCAACTGATGCGGCTTGGCTGGAAAGTGTTCCTGCCCATCTCGCTGGCGGGCGTTATCGTGGTGGCGGGTGTGCTGGAAATGACCGGCTGGGGCAGCGTGGGCCATTGAGGATTGAATCATGAAACTCGACCAAGCCGCCAAATCCCTGCTGCTCAGCGAATTCGTTGGGGCGTTGGTGCTGAGCGTACGCTACATGTTCAAGCCCAAGGCGACGCTGAACTATCCGCATGAAAAAAACCCGCAATCGCCGCGCTACCGGGGCGAGCACGCGCTGCGCCGCTACCCCAATGGCGAGGAGCGCTGCATTGCCTGCAAGCTTTGCGAGGCGATCTGCCCGGCGCAAGCCATCACCATTGAAGCTGGCCCGCGCCGCAATGACGGCACCCGCCGCACCACGCGCTATGACATTGACATGGTGAAATGCATCTATTGCGGCCTCTGCCAGGAAGCCTGCCCGGTGGATGCCATCGTCGAGGGGCCGAACTTCGAATACGCCACCGAGACGCGCGAAGAACTCTACTACAACAAGGCGCGGCTGCTGGCGAACGGCGACCGCTGGGAGCGCGAGATCGCGCGCAACATAGCCGCGGATGCGCCGTATAGGTGAGGGGATCAACCGTCGGCTATGCCTCGCTCAACAGCAAGACCTGATTCTGTGTCAGCGTTGATGAGGTCAGAAAGGATCCCAAGTTGCTTGCTGATCCGCATAAGCGGACATATCGTGAAGTTCATCTGCTTTAGCGGTCACTTCTGGCACCGGCCCGAGCGGCATCAATGCGTCAGCATTTTCCGTCATCTGATGCGTGGCACCCCGGACGCGATCTCCGGTGGGCGCCGGGCATCGGGATTAGGGCGCTCCCAGCAAACGCAGCCCAAGGGCCGCGCCAGCTCTGCGCACGTCCTCATCCAGTGTCGCGAGGGGAAGCCCGCGTCGTCCCGCGAGTTCAACGTAGGTGGCGTCATAGATGGTCAACCGAAAGCGATCAGCCAGTTCGAGCGTCGCCGCCCAGGCGTTGGAATCCGTATGAATATCCACGGCAATATCCAGAAAGGCCAGATCGGCGATTGCGGCACGACGAAATCGCGCGTCGATGCACCCGCGTCGCATCGCGACTGTGAGGCTGTTGGCGACTTCGAGCCGCCACAGCGA
>DAICZI010000423.1 GCA_027311205.1 Beijerinckiaceae bacterium
CGCTCTTCGCGGTCGCAAAACGAGATGGCAATCCCCGCTGCGCCAGCCCGCGCGGTGCGCCCGATGCGATGGACATAGCTCTCGGAGACGTTGGGCAGATCGAAATTGATGACATGGCTGACGCCATCAATATCAATGCCGCGCGCCGCGATGTCGGTGGCGATCAGCAACCGCGACTGGCCGTTACGGAACGCCGCCAAAGCCCGCTCGCGCTGGCCCTGCGACTTGTTGCCGTGAATGGCATCGGCAACAATGCCATGCGCCGCCAGATTCTTCACCACGCGATCCGCGCCATGCTTGGTGCGGGTAAACACCAGAGCGCGGCTGATCGAGCCGTCTTCCAGCAATTTATGAAGCAGCGTCTGCTTCATGCGGGTTTCGGAGAAAATCACCTGCTGGGTGATGCGCTCCACGGTGGAAGCCACCGGCGTCACCGCAACCTTGACCGGCGCAGTGAGCAGGCGCTCCGACAATTCCGCCATTTCCTTCGGCATGGTCGCCGAGAAAAACAGGCTCTGGCGCTTGGCGGGCAGCAGCGAGACAATCTTGCGAATGTCATGGATGAAGCCCATGTCGAGCATCTGATCGGCCTCGTCGAGGACGAAGACTTCCAGCGCATTCAGGTTGATGGCGCGCTGGTTGATGAGATCGAGCAGGCGACCGGGAGTCGCCACCACAATATCAAGCCCTGCCGCGCAGGTGCGCACCTGGCGACCGACCGGGACGCCGCCGAAAATGACGGTGGATTGCAACCGCAGGAATTTGCCATAGGTGCGGAAGCTCAGTTCGATCTGGCTGGCGAGTTCGCGGGTCGGCGACAAGACCAAAGCCCGGCAGGAGCGTGGCTGCGGGCGTGCGCCGGATTTCGACAGCCGCTCGATGATCGGCAAGGCAAAAGCCGCCGTCTTGCCGGTGCCGGTTTGGGCAATGCCCAGAATGTCTTTGCCCGCCAGCACGAGCGGCAAAGCCTGCGCCTGAATCGGGGTGGGCGTGACATAGCCCTCAGCGGCGAGCGCCTTGAGGATCGGCGCGGAAAGGCCGAAGTCATTAAAAGTCTGCAAAATAAACCTGCTTTCATTGTCATGTCGCAAACGACACAACCCCGCGACGCATGCTGCGTGCGGGTGAAGCGTGACCCTGGCGTGAGCGGGGTCTGCTCGGGGAAGAAGAGGGGTCGCCGATGCGATAGAACTGCACCGTTCACGCGAAAACCCATGCCGACGCGCGGAGCCTCGACAGGCCCTATATGCGTGCAGTGCACAAAAATGTCAACTGCCGTGAGGCCCGCGCAGCACGGCCTCCTCGACCTGGGCCAGACGTTCCTTGCCAAAAAACATCTCGCCGCCTGCAAAAAACGTCGGTATGCCGAACACCCCGCGCGCCACGGCATTCTCGGTGTTGGCAACGAGTTGGGCTTTAATGGCGGGTTCGCCGGTGCGCTCCAGCAGCGCCTTGCCATCAAAACCTGCGGCATCAAGCGCGGCGCGCACCACTTCGGCATCGGCGAGGTTAAGGCCCTGCTCCCACATGCCGGCAAACATCGCCGCGCTGTAGGCGGGCAAGCGCGCCATTTCCTGCGCCACGATGGCACCGCGCATGATCAGCAGCGTATTGACCGGGAAATGCGGGTTCATTCTGAATTGCGTGAGGCCGTGCCTGACGATAAAGCGCTGCATTTCCAGCCGCTCATAAGCCAGTTTGGCGGGAATGTCGGCATATGGCACGATGTGCGACTTGTTGTTGGAGGCCTTGAATATGCCCCCCAAAAGGCAGGGAGTCGCCACCAGGTCTGCGCCGGTGCGCGCCAGAAGCTCCGGGAGCACCTTGTGCACCAGATAGGCGTTGGGGCTGCCATAATCGAAAATGAATTCAACGCTGCGTGCCATGTTCAAAAGCTTTCCATCCAGGGGCGAAGATCAAGCTCATGCGTCCAGGCGCTGCGCTGCTGGCGGTGCAGCATCACATAATTGCGGGCGATTTCATCGGGCGCGAGCACGCCATCGCGCGCTTTCAAGTCCTCGAAGTTGGGGCGCACGGTGCGGACAAATTCGGTATCAATGCCGCCATCAATGACCACGTGCGCGACGTGGATGTTTTGCGGCCCCAATTCGCGCGCCATGGATTGCGCCAGCATCCGC
>DAICZI010000424.1 GCA_027311205.1 Beijerinckiaceae bacterium
GCCAGACAAATCAGCGTGAATCCTGCACCCAGCGGTGCAGCGGCGCGTTGCGCGGCATCGGCCAGCGGATGACGCCAGACCAAAGTGCCGAGGGCCGCGCCAACCATGACGGTGTAAATCAGCGAGGCCAGCCAGGCGGAGGGCACATGGACATACATGATCTTGACCGTGTCGCCCTGCTGATAATCGGGCGGGGCGCGCCATGCCATCCACAGGCCCAGGCTCATGAGCGCGACTGTCAACGCCGCCAGCCAGGGCAGCCAGCGGGCCACGGTCTCCATGAATATTGTCGGATTGGCGTAATTGCGCATGAGCCTTCAACTTGCCGGGAGTTGTCGCCTGACCGACGACATCACAATAGCATCAGACGCTGAGTTTCAAGTTAATTTATGGCAAAAGGGTTGAAACATTGCCGCAGGGCGGGCAGGACAAAGGCCGCGCAGCCGAGCCGGTGCCAGCATGGTCATTCCTGTCAATGAACATATCAGCCTGTCGGAGGCTGCCATCAGTTTGAGCTTTATCCGGGCGTCCGGCCCCGGCGGGCAGAACGTCAATAAAGTTGCCACGGCCGTGCAATTGCGCTTTGACACCAAGGTCGAACCGCACTTGCCGCACGGGGTATTGATGCGGCTCGATCGTCTCGCTGGCCAAAGAATGAACCGCGAGGGCGTGGTGGTGATTTCGGCCGACCGGTTCCGCACCCAGGAGCGCAACCGCGCCGATGCGCTGGCGCGCCTTGTGGCGCTTGTCGCCGCCGCAGCCCATGTTGACAAGCCGCGCCGCGCGACGCGCCCAACCCGCGCTTCAATCGAGCGGCGCATCAAAGGCAAAAGCTTGCGCGGCGGCATCAAAAAAATGCGGCAAACCACGCCCACCGATGATTGAGCGGGAACAAAGCCCGCGAGCGCCGGTTGAGGGATTCCTGAACGCTGTTGCAGCGCAGCAACAGTCGCTCTTGATAACTTGCTGTAATGTCTTTTGTCTCATTTTCTCATTTCGTGCCGGTCTATGACCTATTCCAGTCAACAAATTCGTGCCAACCCGGCCGCAGACGCGGCAGCGCTGCTGCATCGCATCGGTATAGGTGTGCTGACGTTGCTGGTGCCGACCTTGCTGATGGGTGCGCGTCATCCGGTGTTTGTGCTGTTTCCCGTAGGCATGGCGCTGATCATCATCGCGGCCCTGGTTGAACCGCAAAGCCACGCCGCTGCGCAGATTCGCGGCGGTCTGATGTCGCCGGTGATGGCAGCTTTCCTGTTGTTTTTCCTATGGTCGTGGGTGAGCCTCTTGTGGGCGCCCGATAAAGCCGATGCGGCCCTGCGTTACGGCAAGGTCATGGGCATCCTGCTGCTAGGCCTGATCGCCATCGCTTGCATGCCGACCCGCACGCGACTGGCCAATCTCTATCTGGCGCCTATTGGCCTGGGCCTTGCCGCCATTGTCGGCATTGTTCTCGCCTTGCTGTGGCGCTTGCGCGGTGAAACAGGGCGCTTTGCGGATGATGCCTCGCTGGTGCGCGGCACGCTGGGTGCGGTGGTGCTGCTCTGGCCGGCGCTTGGGGCCCTGGCCCAGCGTGGGCGCTGGGGGCTGGCGGTGCTACTGGCAGGCACGGTCGCCGCTTTGGCCCTCGTTGCCGGGGTGACATTGGCCGCCTTTGCCCTGATCATGGGGATATTGGTGTTTGCGATGGGCATGAACCGTCCAATGGCGGCGGCCAGGACAGTGGCCGGTGTCACGGCGGTTTTGATGCTGACCGCACCGGTGCTGCCATCTTTGGCGCTTTGGCTCATGCCGCATATGGCCAGCTTCCCGCAGGTGCAGGCACCACTTGCCGCCGTTGCGGCCTGGAGCGGAATTTTTGCGCAGGAGGGTGCTGGGCTGATCATTGGCCATGGCGTTGATTCGGCTGCGCAAAGCGCAATGGCGGGGCTGCTGCCTGTGGCGGCGACGCAAGGGATTTTGTTTCAGATATGGTTTGATCTTGGCGTGCTTGGGGCGTTGTTTGGCGCGGTGCTCATCGGGCTTGGCCTGTTGGGCGCGGCGCGCGTCGGCGGGCGGCTTGCGCCTTTCATGGTGGCGGGGATTGCCAGCGCGCTGACCATCGCCGTCGCGCATTTCACGCTGTCGCAAATC
>DAICZI010000425.1 GCA_027311205.1 Beijerinckiaceae bacterium
CAGCGCGGCGGGGGGGAAAGGTCGCTGCCGGGCGACAACCCGGCCCTCCAGCCGCACACTCTAAAAATGGCTGTAGGCACCGTGCCTGAAGGTGATCCGCGTGCCATCCCCGGCACGCCAGTCCACGCCCGCCCGTGCCCGTACAACGCCAATGCGCGTCACGCTGACGCCTGCTATGGCGCTGGCCTGCTCGAAGGCGGCGCAGGCTTCGGGCGGCACGGTGGCGAGGATTTCGTAATCATCGCCGCCGGTGAGCGCTGTGGCAAGGGCACCGGCATCAAGCGCCACCGCAGCGCGGGCGGCAGGTGACATAGGAATGGCATCAAGCTTCACCGCGCCGCCGCAGCCCGATGCCGCCAGCATTTTGGCCAGATCACCAACCAACCCGTCCGATACATCCATGCCCGCACTGGCATAGGCTTCGAGCGCGTCCCGCAACGCCAGGCGCGGTTCGGGAAGCAGGTAGCGCGATACCAGATAACGGCGATGTGACGCGGCCGAGGGTTGCGCAAGCGTGTTCATCAAGCACTTCAAGCCAAGCGCCGAATCGCCAATGGTGCCCGTGACATAAATCGCATCGCCGGTCTTGGCGCCGCTGCGCTTCACCATGCGGCCCCTCGCCACCTCGCCAAAGGCGGTGATGGCAATGCAGAGCGGCCCCGGCGTCGCAACCGTATCGCCGCCGATCAGCGCCATGCCATGGCGCGCCATGTCCTCGCCAAGCCCTTTGGCGAAAGCCTTGATCCAGCGGGCAGGGGTGGCCGGCGGCAAAGCCAGGCAGAGCGTGAAGCCGCGCGGTCTAGCCGCCTTGGCGGCCAGATCGGAGAGGTTGACCCGCAGCGCCTTGGCGGCGATCCGGCCCGCCGGATCATGGGCGAAGAAATGCACGCCCGCCACCAGCGCATCGGCGGTGACCACCCATTCATGCCCCGGCGTCGGTGTCAGCAGCGCGGCATCATCCAGCAGCCCCAGGCCCTCGGGCCCGGCCAACGGCGCGAAATAGCGGGCGATGAGGTCGTGTTCGCGTGAGGTTGGCATCATTCAACCCCGCATGGCTCAGCTTCGGCTGGCAAATTCATCCAGCCGCAATTCATGGGCGAGCGTATCCAGCACGGCATTGATCATGCCCGCTTCATCGCTGCCGTAAAACGCCCCCGCGACATCGACATATTCGGTAATGACGACGCGGGCGGGAACATCGAGACGCTTTTTCAGCTCATAGGTGCCTGCCCGTAAAATCGCCCGCATCAGCGCTTCCAGCCGGGCGAGCGGCCAGGTTTTTTCCAGCCGCAGATCAATCAGCCGGTCAAGGGCGATCTGATCGGCGAGCACGCCGAGGAGAATGTCGCGGAAAAAGGCAATTTCGGCGGGCTTGTATTGGTCGCCTTCAACTTCCTGGCCGATCCAGTGCGATTCAAACTCCGCCAGACATTCGTTGATGCCACGTCCGGTGACATCCATCTGATACAGCGCCTGACAGGCGGCAAGGCGGGCGGCGGTGCGGTGTTCGGCGCGTGACATGGCGATCAGACCGCTTTGTTATGTTTGAGGACATGGAGGCTGATGGCGGCGCGGGCTGCATCCGCGCCCTTGTTGCCAAGCTGCGGATCGGCCCTCACCAAAGCCTGCGCCTCATTCTCCACCGAGAGGATGCCATTGCCGAGCGGCAGACGGTGGCGCGTCGCGACGTCCATCAACCCCCGCGCGCTTTCATTGGCGACGGTCTCGAAATGGTAGGTCTCACCGCGAATGATGCAGCCCAGCGCCACTACGCCAGCGATATCCGGCCTGGCGGCAAGGGCAATGCTGGCGGCAATCGGGATTTCCAGCGCGCCGGGCACGCTGATGATGTCCCATGTAGCCCCGGCCTCTTTCAGAGCCGCTTCCGCGCCCTGCAGCAACAGCGTGCCAATGGCGTCATAAAACCGGGCCTCGATGATCAAAAACCGCGCGCCAGCGACTTGGTGGGGGTGATATGCCGCGCGTCGGGCCTCTGCCATCAATGTTGCTCCCTAAAGGTGTGAAAGTTCTGGTAGCCGCACCCTGAGACCAAGACACCGTCACCTTGACTGATAGTTCATGAGCATTGATTTGAGTGAGTTGGATACTACGTTTGAATATAGTG
>DAICZI010000426.1 GCA_027311205.1 Beijerinckiaceae bacterium
GTTATGCAGCCCTCGCCAAAGCCATAGATTTTGGCATCGCCTGTATCTGCGTTGAGGCGGTCGGGGCGATGAGCGCTTTGCACGCCATGACGGTGGATTATCTCAAGATCCGCAAGCAGTTCGGCATTCCAATAGGGACGTTTCAGGTGTTGCAGCACCGGGCGGTTGATATGCTGGTGGCGCTGGAACAGGCGCGCAGCCAGGCGCTGTTGGCGATATTTGCGGTGGAAGACCGCGTTGCCGCGCGTCGCCATCGCGCCGTTGCCGCCGCCAAGGTGCAAGTTGGCCGGGCGGCCAAATTCGTTGGCGAGGAAGCCATCCAGTTGCATGGCGGCATTGGCATGACCATGGAATATGCGGCAGGGCATTATTTCAAGCGCCTGAAAATGATTGATGTGCAATGGGGCGACGCCGATCACCACCTCGTGGAATTGGCAAAAGGGCCGAGCGTCCTGGAAGATGAGGCGATGGGCTGAGGGCAACACTGCATCGTTGAAATTCGCGGTTGTTGCCGCGACGAAACTCGGGCCTTTTGCGTTCCGCATCAAACATTGCTTCACCCTGCCGCGCATTGCGCCGCACTTGCCACAATTTGCGTGCTAGTCTTGACACTCGTGAGGACAAGGCAGAGTGGCGCCTAATGACCAGGTTTTCCTATCCACAACGGTTGGCCGAGGCGATTGCGCAGGGGCTGGGCGAGGCTCCGGCCGATCTCGTACTCAAGGGTGGCCAGGTTTATGACCTTGTCACCGGGGCGCTGCGGGTCAGCGATGTTGCCATTTGCGGCGCGCGTATTGTCGGCGTTGACGAGACTTATGCCGGCACGCGCGAAATCGACGTCACCGGCAAAGTGCTGGTGCCGGGCTTTATCGATGCGCATTTGCATGTCGAATCATCGCTGGTGACGCCGCAGGAATTCGAGCGCTGCGTGCTGCCGCATGGCGTCACCACCGCCGTGTGCGATCCCCATGAAATCGCCAATGTTCTGGGCGAGCCGGGAATCCAGTATTTCCTCACATCCTCGCTCAACATGATTCTCGATCTCAAGGTCATGCTGTCGAGCTGCGTGCCCTCCACGCATCTCGAAACTTCGGGTGCGCGCCTGGAGGCGGGGGATTTGAATCGCCTCGCCGAACATAGGCAGGTGCTGGGTCTCGCTGAATTCATGAATTTCCCCGGCGTGCTGGCGCGCGATGCCTATGTGCTGGACAAGCTTGCCGCCTTTCAGCACCGCCACATTGATGGCCATGCGCCCTTGCTGACGGGGCGGCGGCTCAATGCCTATCTCAGCGCAGGCATTCGCACCGATCATGAAACCACGACAGCGGCGGAAGCCCTGGAGAAGCTTGCCAAGGGCATGACAATCCTGGTGCGCGAAGGCTCGGTCTCCAAAGACCTGCACGCCCTTGCACCGGTCATTTCCGAGATTACCGCGCCGTTCATGGCTTTCTGCACCGATGACCGCAACCCGCTCGATATCGCCGAAGAGGGCCATATTGATTATCTGATTCGCACCGCCATCAAGCTTGGCGCGCCGGTGCTCGCGGCCTATCGCATGGCGTCGATTTCGGCAGCGCGCGCGTTCGGGCTCCATGATCGCGGCCTGATCGCGCCGGGCTACCGGGCCGACATTGCGGTGCTGGATGATGTGCGCGATTGCCGGGTGGGTCAGGTCATCAGCGCCGGGCGGCTGGTCGATGAGGCGCTGTTTGCGACGCGTCGACTCGTCACCCCTGTCGGGCGCAATTCGATCAAGGCAGCGCGTATCACCGCTGATGATGTCGCAGCGCGCGGGCAGGGGCCGACGACGGCGGTGATTGGCGTTGTGCCGGGCCGAATTATCACCGAGCACTTGACCATGAGCCTGCCCTTTGCCGACGGTCGCCGCCGCGCCGATGTCAGTCAGGACGCGCTGAAGGTCGCGGTGGTGGCGCGCCACGGCATCAACCGCAACATCGGGGTGGGGTTTGTGCATGGCTTTGGCCTGCAGGCTGGGGCAATAGCGTCCTCGGTGGGCCATGATGCCCATAATATCTGCGTTGTGGGGGCCAATGACGAGGATATGGCAGTGGCGGTCAACCGCCTTGGCGAGATCGAGGGCGGCTTTGCCGTCGTCCGCG
>DAICZI010000427.1 GCA_027311205.1 Beijerinckiaceae bacterium
GCTTGCAGTGCGGGCAAGCATGTTGCTTTTCACCGCGCGATAAAGTTTGGTCTCTGACAGATTCATGTGTGTTTGCCGGGAAACTTCATGCGCCGCATTTTTCTAGCCTCTGCCATGTTGTGCTTGGGAGTGATTGGCGCTGGTCAGTTGCTCGGGCAACCGGCCTATGCCCTTGATGCCGAGATGCTGAATGTGATGCGGATGCATCCTTCACCTAATGGCGCACCGGCCAGCGCGCCCTATTCGGCTATTCCGCGTGAGATCGTGGATTACAACGGCCCCTATCCGGCAGGGACCGTGGTGGTGGTTTCCTCCGAGCGGCGGCTTTATCTGGTGCTGCCGGGCCACAAGGCCATGAAATATGGCGTTGGCGTCGGGCGTCCGGGCTTTGGCTGGAGCGGCACCGTGCATATTTCCGCCAAGAAGAAATGGCCGGGCTGGACGCCGCCAGCCTCGATGCTGCGCCGCCGCCCGCATCTGCCGCATTTTGTCAAAGGCGGGCCGAACAACCCGCTTGGAGCACGCGCCATGTATCTCAGCGGCACGGAATACCGCATTCACGGCTCCAATGAGCCGGAAACCATCGGCCATGCCATGTCATCAGGCTGCATCCGCATGACCAATGCCGATATCAAGGATTTCTACAACCGCGTCAAAGTTGGCGCGACGGTGCATGTCTTGCGCTGAGTTTCAAGAGTTACGTCGGGGCTGAAGCGGGCGGGTCAGGCAACTGACCCGCCTCTTTTTTGAGGCTGGCTCTGGTGGCGCGAGGCGGCGGTGGCAAGAGAGCGGCGGCAGCGCCTTGGCCGCGCGAGGCCGGCCAGATTCGCAACCCCGCCAGCTGGCACCGCACCACTCACCAAAGGTTGAGCGTCAAGTGCATGGCGCATCGCGCTGTTTTGCCCTATATAGCGCTCATGGAGCAAGCCGAGACCCTTGAGCGCCCGCTGATCGACCCATTTGGCCGGGCCATCACCTATGTGCGCGTTTCGGTGACTGACCGGTGCGATTTCCGCTGCGTCTATTGCATGTCCGAGGACATGAGCTTTTTGCCCAAGCGGGACCTGCTCTCGCTTGAGGAGCTTGACCGGCTCTGCACCGCCTTCATCGCGCGAGGCACCCGCAAGCTGCGGATCACCGGTGGCGAGCCTTTGGTGCGTCGTGACATCATGTCGCTGTTCCGCAGCCTGTCGCGCCATCTTGAGAGCGGCGCGCTCGAAGAACTGACGCTGACCACCAATGGTTCGCAATTGGCGCGCTTTGCGGATGATCTGGCCGCTTGCGGGGTCAAGCGGGTCAATCTGTCGCTCGATACGCTCGATCCTGCCAAATTCAAGGCCATCACCCGTTGGGGTGATTTTGCCCAGGTGGAAAAGGGCATGGAGGCCGCGCAAAAGGCGGGGCTGAAGGTCAAGCTCAATGTTGTGGCGCTGAAGGGCGTCAATGATGACGAATTTCCCGCCATTATCCGCTATGCCCACCAGCGCTGCATGGATGTGACCTTCATCGAGGTGATGCCGCTCGGCGAGATCACCACGGCACGCGAAGACCAGTATCTTTCGCTGCGCGACGTGCGCCAAAATCTTGCCCGTGACTTCACACTTGTCGATAGCGGCCACCGCACCGGCGGCCCGGCGCGTTATGCGCGGCTCGCTGAAACTGGCGGCCTCGTCGGTTTCATCACACCGCTGTCACACAATTTCTGCGAAAGCTGCAACCGGGTGCGCGTCACCTGCACCGGCACGCTGTACATGTGCCTGGGGCAGGAAGACGCGGCAGATTTGCGCGCGCCGCTGCGGGCCAGCCCGGACGACGCGCCTTTGATGGCCGCGCTGGAGGCAGCGATTGCACGCAAGCCCAAGGGTCATGATTTCATCATCGACCGCGACCATGCCGCCCCGGCGGTTCATCGCCACATGAGCGTCACCGGCGGTTAATCTGCCCCTTGCACGCTGCCCTGGCCCGGCGCTAGTTTGCGGTCATGCGCTGGTTATTTCTCGTCATGGGCCTTTGTCTGCTGGTTGCGGGCTGCCAGACGTCGGGCTTCAACCGGCAGATGGCCCAGTGCCGCGAACTGTTGCCAGCGCTGAACCCGGACAAGACGCGGTTTTCCCGTC
>DAICZI010000428.1 GCA_027311205.1 Beijerinckiaceae bacterium
CGCAAAGGATGCTCACCAAATGAACCGGCCGACCCCGAAATCCCTTGGCGCCGAAGCGCGCGCGCACTTGCAGAAAATCGAGCCGCAATTGCGCCGGGGGCTCGCAAGCCTGATCGGCGTGTTCTGGCATAGCCATCACGGCGATGCGCATGGCCACTCACACGCTCACGGCCACGATCATGGCCACGAGCACGGCCACGGCAGCGCCGAGGCCTTGCTGGCCTCCAGCGAGCGCGGCATTTTCGCGCTGAAATGGTCATTCATCATCATGGCCGGCGTCGGCCTGGTGGAGAGCACCATTGTGCTGCTGTCCGGCTCGGTCGCGCTCTTTGCCGACATGATCCACAATTTTGCCGATGCGACCACGGCGATTCCGCTGTGGATCGCCTTTCGTCTGGCCCGCCGCCCGGCCACCAAAACCTTCACTTACGGCCTGGGCCGGGCAGAAGATCTGGCAGGCCTGGTCATTGTCGCGGTCATTTGCTTCAGCACCGTGATGGCCGGCTGGCAGGCTTTGGAGCGCTTGCTGCATCCCCAGCACCTTGCTCACATGGGCCTTGTGGCGCTGATGGGCCTTGTCAGTTGGGGCGGCAATGAGGCGGTGGCGCGCTTGCGCATTTCGATTGGCCGCGAGATCAATTCGGCAGCTCTGGTGGCCGACGGCCAGCATGCCCGCATCGATGCCCTGACCGCACTCGCCGTGGTTGCGGGCGCGTTGCTGGTTTTGCTCGGCCTGCCCTGGGCCGATCCGCTGGTCGGCATTCTGATCACCATTTCGCTGGCCAGCATCGTCTGGCAATCGTCTCGTACCGTGGTGACGCGGATGCTCGATGGCACCGATCCGGAACTGCTTGAGGAAATCACTCATACGGCCGAACACGTGCGGGGCCTGCGCGCCGTCAGTGCGGCGCGGGCGCGCTGGATTGGGCATGACCTGCATGTGGAGGCGGTGATTGATGTGGCGGCTGGCGCTTCGCTGGCTGAAGCCAGAGCCATAGCTGCGCGCTTCCGCGCCGAACTATTTGAGCACCTGCCGGGTCTTGCGGCAGCGATTGTCACCTTCGACGCGCCAGCGAGGGCCCCGGAGACCGAAGCGGAACCCTTTTGCTTTGCCAGCGCACTGGCGGCGGGCGAGATTGCCGCAGAAGGTTCGGGCACGGCCCGCCATCTGGTTCTGCGGTTGCGCCGCAGCCGTGAAGGCCTGTCAGCCGTGCTCGAACCGGTCGGCGGGGCGCGTGAGCCCCTGGCGCTTCACGATCACAGGGGCACCAGCCAACCCACGTCGGCAACATCCGGGATTTTACACCTGACAGCCGAAGGCGAAAGCCTCGACGTCGCGTTCCGGCTCTAGTGACCTGCGTCATTGCTTTTGACGCCAAGTTCTGAATCACTGTCGCTGGATAACAGCGATGGAGGTGATTCGTGGCCGGGAAAGAGATTGCCGTCAAGAAATACGTGGTGCGGCTGAGCGCGGAGGAGCGCGAGCATCTGTCGGACTTCATCCGCTCGGGCAAGCGGTCGGCGCAATTGCTGACGAAGGCGCGCATCCTGTTGAAGGCCGATGTGTCGGAGGCGGGCGAAGGCTGGAGCGACGGCAAGATCGCCGAGGCCCTGGACACCAGCGCCGCCAATGTCGAACGGACGCGCCGGCAATTGCTGGCGGAAGGGTTCGAGGCGGTGCTGACCCGCAAATACAATCCGAACTCCGCGCCGCGACGGATTTTTGACGGCGTGGCGGAAGCCAAACTGATCGCACTGGCCTGCGGGCCTGCTCCGGAAGGCTACGCCCGATGGACGCTGAGCCTGCTCGAAGACAAGGTCGTCGAACTGAAGATCGTCGGGAAGGCCAGCGACAACACGATCGGGCGTACGCTCAAAAAAACATTCTCAAGCCGCATCTCAAGCAGCAATGGGTGATCGCGCCCGCAGCCAGCGCAGGTTTCGTCGCCAACATGGAAGACGTGCTCGAAGTCTATCAACGACCGCATGATCCACAGCGCCCGCTGGTGTGTCTCGACGAGACCTCAAAGCAACTGATCAGGGAGGTGCGCGCTCCCATTCCCGCCGCGCCCGGGCGCAAGGCGCGTCACGACTACGAATACGAACGCAATGG
>DAICZI010000429.1 GCA_027311205.1 Beijerinckiaceae bacterium
CACGCCAACCGCTTGCATTCCTTGCCACGGCTTTCGGTCAATGGCTTGCACCAATCGCGCCGGGCGTTTCGGGCCTTGCTGTCGGGTGTGCCGTTTGCGCTGATGAACCGGTTTCAGCCTGCCTGAAGGTCATCTGGTCGCTGCATCCAGCGGATCAGCGGCATCAGCGGCAAAATCCACGCGAGGCCGAGCACACCATAAATGACGGTTTGCAGGAGGGTGTTGAGGTGGGTCATGCCATGGCCCTGCACGATGACCATGACCGCGAGGCCATAGACCACCACGAAGACAAGCATCGCCACTGTCCCGACCAATTTCCGCTGGCGCATCGACATTCTTGTTACCTTTGGCTCCAGACCAGGCAGGGTGCGACAGGGCGGGGTCTCGACGCCCTTGACTCGGCGCTATATGGAGCGTTGACCCGATATGCAAGCGCAAGGCGGCAGGCAGGCCATGACCGACTGGATTTATTTTCCCGATACCACGCCGCGAGCAAACCCCAGGGACAATGTGCGTGAAGGCCATCTGGCCACGGTGAGGGGCTGGTTGTGGTTCATGGCGGCAATGGTGCTGGTCATGGTGCTCATTGGCGGCGCGACGCGGCTGACTGAATCGGGGCTTTCCATCACCGAATGGAAGCCTGTCACGGGCGCTTTGCCACCGCTGTCGCAGGCGGACTGGCTGACGCTGTTCTCCAGATACCAGCAAATTCCGCAATACAAGCTGTTGTTTCCCGGCATGACGCTGGCGCACTTCAAATATATTTATTTCTGGGAATGGTTGCACCGGCTGCATGCGCGCCTCGTCGGGCTGGAAATGTTGCTGCCGCTGATCTGGTTCTGGGCGCGCGGTGCCATTTCCAACAAATTTGCCGCCAAGCTGTTCCTGATTGGCTGTCTGATCGGCCTTCAGGGCCTGGTTGGCTGGTATATGGTGAAATCCGGCCTGACCCGCCGCGTCGAGGTGTCGCAATATCTGCTCATGGCGCATCTGCTGCTGGCGAGCTTCACATTCGCATGCCTCGTGTGGCAGGCGGCGGGATTGAGTATTGCTACACCTTCGACGCGCGCCATGGGCCTGCGTTGGTGGGCGGTGATTCTGGTGGCGCTGGTGTTCATCCAGATCGGCTTTGGCGCGCTGGTCGCAGGCTTGCGGGCCGGCCTTGTCAACACTACCTGGCCGCTGATGGACGGACACTTCCTGTTGCCGTTTAACATCCTGCTGCAAAAGCAGCCCCTCTGGCGCAATTTTTTTGAGTCTATCACCACGGTGCAATTCCAGCACCGCATGCTGGCCTATGGCATCGTGCTGTTTGTGCTGGCGTACGCGTGGCGTGCCCGCGCCGCCGGATCGCTGCCAGCACGGCGGGCGGCTCTGCTGGTGGGGCTGGTGTTCTGCCAGGCGGCGCTTGGCATTGTCACTCTGGTGCTGGTCGTGCCACTATGGGCGGGGCTGCTGCACCAGAGTTTTGCCTTCATCCTGTTTGGCGGGCTGGTCTATAATCTGCGGGCGCTGTATCAGCCCGCATTCAGTGCCGCATCAAGATCGGCTGTCAAATCGGCGTGATCTTCCAGCCCGACGGAGAGGCGCACCACATCGGGTCCAGCTCCCGCTGCCTCCTTTTGAGCGTCGGTCAATTGCCGATGGGTGGTCGAGGCTGGATGGATGACAAGCGAGCGGGTGTCGCCGACATTCGCCACATGCGAAAACAGCGTGAGGTTTTTCACCAGTTTGATGCCAGCCTCATAACCACCGCGCAGCTTGAAGGTGAAGACCGCCCCAGCCCCGTGCGGCAGCAGCCTTTGGGCCAAGGAATGGCCCGGATCATGCGCGAGACCAGGGTAGGAGACTGACGCCACTTTGGGGTGACCAGCGAGATACTGGGCCACGATAAGGGCATTCTCGCAATGGCGCTTCATGCGCAGCGGCAGGGTTTCGATGCCGGTAATGATCATGAAGGCATTGAAGGGCGAGATCGCCGGGCCAAGATCGCGCAGGCCCAGGACCCGGCAAGAGATGGCAAAAGCGAAATTGCCGAAAGTCTCGCCCAGCACCATGCCGCCATATTCCGGGCGCGGCGCTGAAATCATCGGATAGCGCTT
>DAICZI010000042.1 GCA_027311205.1 Beijerinckiaceae bacterium
GAAAGGAGCCTCCGCCTGCGGCGATGATCACGGCTTTGGCCTCAAAATGCGTGCCAGCATCGGTAGTGATCTCGAATTTTGGCGCGGTTTCAGTGCCCGTCGCCTTCAGCGACGTCACCATTTCGCTCAAATGATAGTGCGGGTTGAACGGCGCGATCTGTTGTTCCAGATTGTCAACCAGGCCCTGGCCGGTGATGATCGGAAATCCCGGAATGTCATAGATCGGCTTTTCGGGATAAAGCTCGGCGCATTGGCCTCCGCGTTTGGGCAGAATGTCGACCAGATGGGCCTTGATATCGAGCAGGCCCAGCTCAAACACAGCAAACAAGCCCACCGGGCCAGTTCCAATTATCAACACATCCGTCGTGATCATTTTCAAGGCGTCCTCTGCGTCACCGGGCCAAAGCCCCGATCCTTGGGCATGCACCCTAAACAGACGCCGGAAATATTCAACATAAATTTTTATGGATATAAATTATATCACATAAAAATAGTGTTAAATATCGGCCCTGTTCGTCGAGTATCAGCCCTGTTTGGAGGGGGTGGTGACTCTTAGCCCATCAAGGCTCTCCGTGACTTTGATCTGACACGACAGGCGGGAATTTTGACGCACTTCGAACGCAAAATCCAGCATGTCCTCTTCCATTTGCTCGGGCGCCCCGACAGCTTCGAGCCAGGCTTCGTCGACATAGACATGGCAGGTGGCGCAGGAGCAGGCACCGCCACATTCGGCATCAATGCCGGGGATGGAGTTACGGATCGCCGTCTCCATGACGGTTGCGCCAAGTTCAGCCTTGACTGTGCGGCTGGTGCCTTTGGCGTCGGTAAAGGTGATGTCAACCATGGATGGGCAGCCTCTGGAGTATTGTTGGAGATAAATTGTGGCCATCGCCCTTTAGCCAATTCCTGCAGGCTTGGCGAGATTGAAGCGTTCAACCGGCCATCACGGCCTGGTGAGGCACGCGTGCGTGGAGAGCGGCGCGCGGTTCAGGCGGCGAGCAGGGTGGTCAGGCTGCTTTCGGCGCGCGCCACGGCCTTGGCCAGCGCCTCGAAATGTTCGGAGGCTTGCGCCGTGTCACAGCCCGTTTGCAAGGCCGCTTCTAGCAAGCCGGCTTCAAGGGCCACCTCGTTGGCGCAGACAGCGAGGGCCGACCCCCGCAACCTGTGCGCTAGATCGGCCTGCTGCTGGCGTGCGGCAAGGTTGCGGGCCTCGTTAAGCCGCACCAAAATCTCGCCCGCCTGGACACCGAACATCGCCAGCAATTCACGTTCCAGGCCTGAATCCCCGGCGGTCTGGCGTGACAGGCCGACGAGATCAAAGGGAGAAATCGGGCGTTCGGTCGACGTGGGCATTTCAGCGCTCATCACAAGGCATCCTGCAAAATCAAGCTTGACCAAGTGTGGCACCGGCTCCTTTAGAAAGCGTATCCATTGATGTGGCAGGCCATTTTTGGCCGTTAACGACGTTTGCTTTCTTCTGGCGTTCCCAGTTCCCTAAAAACCGCCATCCATGTATGGTAAATTTCAGTTAATGAATCGGAATCTGTGCCAAAGCTGGCTGCGCGGGCAGTTCAGTGGTGGCATAATCCACGTTGAAACGCGTTCGGGGCATAATGTTTTCAGCCCCCCAGTGAGGCCCAGTTATGGCGCAAGTAAAACCCTCTGCAACAGATACAGCGGCATTATCCGCACTGGAATCCGCCCTCGATCTGAGTGACAGCAGTTCAGCAACCGCGCCTGATGCGCCCATGCCGAAATTGCCGGACGTCGCCGATGGCGTGATGGCCCGCACCGGGGCAGGGCGGTCGTCGCTGAGTTTCCAGCCGGTGCAACCTGCAACGGCTGAAGTTGATCCCGGCAGACCGACAGCACCGCGCATTCCGCCCGCCAATGATGATTTGCGCACGGCCGGACAGATTCTCAAAACCATGGATGTGCGTGCGAGCCGCTGGCCCTACGGGCTGGCGTTGATTGCCTCGCTGGCCTGGGTGGCCCTCTGCGGCTTCTATGGCTTGACGCATCAGGCCAGCGTGCTGCCCCTCAGCGTGACGCGCGTCGGCTTTTTTGCTGCAGCCCTGCTCGCGGCACCGATATTCCTGTTTGTGATGGCGGCCCTGATGGTGCGGGTACGTGAATTGCGCCTGACCACGCGCTCCATGACCCAGGTGGCCCTGCGCCTTGCCGAACCTGAAAGCCTGGCCAGCGAGCAGGTGGTTAGCCTCAGCCAGGCCATCCGCCGCGAAGTCGCTTCCATGGGCGACGGCATCGAGCGGGCCTTGACGCGCGCCAGCGAACTGGAAACGCTGGTTCATTCGGAAATTTCCAATCTTGAGCGCGCATTTGGCGACAATGAACGGCGCGTGCATGCGCTGGTGGAAGCCATGATTTGCGAGCGTCAGGCGCTGGTGGCCAGTGCCGAGCAGATGCGCAGCTCGATCGGCACGGCGCATGATTCGCTGACAAGTGACCTTGCCAGTGTCTCGACGCGCATTGTCGAAAATGTCGATGCTGCGGGGTCGCGGGTGACCCGTGCGCTCGGGGCCAAGGGCGAGGAAATCGCCCTGGCGCTGGGCTCCACCGGGGAATTGCTGGTGAAGCAGATTTCAGATCATGGTGATGATATCGTCGCCAATCTCTCGCGCACCGGTACCGATGTCAGTGCCCATCTGAACGAGGCCACCGCGCAGGTGTCCCAGGCGCTCGCCGCAGAGGTTGGCGAAATTGACGCCCGCCTGAATGGCACCGGCAAGGCGCTGATTGTTGATCTTGGCATGCGCGGCAATGAAGTCATTGAACGGCTGGATCAGACCGGCGAACGCATCGCCAATAATATTTCGAGCAGCGGTGACAGTCTGGTAGCGCGTGTCGCCGAGATTGGCGACCGCATGCATCAGACCGTCAGCGTCCATGGTGCGACGCTGGAAGCCGGGCTCGCCGAAACCGGCGGGCGCATTTCCGCCCAGATCGCGCAACATTCCGAGCAGGCGCGCCAGAACCTTGATCAATCGGGCCAGGCGCTCACGGCCATGCTTGACCAGCATTCGCGGGTACTCGACGGTAGCCTGCAGGACTTCCACACCCGGATGCGCGACAATTTGCTGGCATCGGGCACGGAAATGGGGGCGACCCTGGAGGGCCATACCGCAGCGGCCGGCCAGATTTTTGAGCGGGCCAGCCTGGTGCTCGATCAGGCCCTCGATACCCACAGTGATTATGTCACCAGAAAACTTGATGATCATGCAGCGCAGGTGACTGGCAAATTTGTCGAGACATCGAGCCAGACGATCCAGGCGCTCAGGGAGCAGTCCGAAGCGCTGCACGGCAACTTTGATGCGCTGGCCACCAACGCCGTCGACGACATCAGCCGCAGTTTCAATGCCTTCAACGGGCAATTCAGCCAGGAGGCGGAAGCCCATCGGGCGGAGATCGCCGCGCGCAACCAGGAGCTGCAAGAACATCTGGCGCATTACCACGAGCAATTTGTCAGCAACGCCACCAGCACGACGGAGGCCCTGCGCACCCTGAGCGAAAGTGACGCCGCGCGCTTTGAGGAGCATAGTGCCAGGATCAATGGACAAATGCAGGACGTCTCGGCGCAGGCACTTGCTGGATTTGCGGGCCAGGCCCAGTCGTTCCACCAGAATTTCACGGAGCTTGCCGAGGCTCATCTTGGCGAATTAACGGCCTCAAGTGCCGCGCTGGAACAAAGCCTCTCCAGCTATCACGGCCAATTGCGCGATGTCACAGCGCTGCACGTGGCGGATATTGGCCAGCATTTTGACAAGGCGCTCGCCGACCAGAGCGCCCAGGCGCAGGCCTTCAGCGAGCAATTCGCCGGACAGACGAGCGCACACCAAAATGAAATTGCCAGAAGCCATGCCCAATTGCAGGGCCAAATTGCTGAATTGCATGAGAATTTCAGCCGCAGCGCCGCCGAGCGGGTCAGTGCCCTTGGTGATCTGTTGCACACCCATGACCAGAAGTTCTCGGAGCAAGCCGAGGCGCTGACCGCCGGAGTCAGTGCCCAGCACGAGGCCTTTCAGCGTGATTTTGCCCAAGCGGCCGAAGCGGCGCGGGCGAATCTCCTGCAAAGCCTGGCCGCTTCGCATGATGATGCGCTGGCAACAGCCCAGGAAACCACCAGCAGCATATCCTCCGCCTTGCGGGGTGCAACTGACGGTTTTGCGATGACCGCAGCCGAAGCCGTGGCAGCCATTGGCATGCATGGCGACCGGATCAATGACACGCTGGCGACGCGCCTCGGCGCGTTCGAGCAGGCGGTCAGCGGCGAGGACATCAGCATGGCACGACGCATTGATGATCAGGTCGATCGCCTGAACGCAACGCTCGATAATCGTCTCACCACCCTCGAATCAATCATCGGGGCGCAGGCGGCAGAGCTGGATTCGCGGATCGTCGCCAGCACCGAAGCCTCAAGCCAGATGATGCAGGCCAAAATGGCGGCGATCAATGCCGACAGCCAGGCGCACGTGCAGGATATCGAAGCCACGTTTGATCAACTGGCCAGCCGGATCGACTCCGGCTTGCAGACGCGCACGCATGATCTCAGCGAGGCCTTGCGTCAGCGGGCGATTGATGTGGCGCAAAGCCTCAGCGATGGTGGCGGGGCGATCACCCGGTTGCTGGATGATAAATCCGCAGCCATCGGCGCGCTGCTGACCGAGCGCATGAACTCTGTCGCCGCGCTGATTGATGATCGTTCGCAGCAGATCAACGCCGGCCTTGGGGCGCGGGCTGAAGCGCTCAGCAATGCGCTCGAAGCGCATGTTGGCACCTTCGATCATCGCGTGGTGCAACCGCTGGCGCAGGTCAATCAGGATCTTGCCGCGCAATCCGGCGCGTTGACTGAAATGCTGGCGGCACGAACCAACGACATCAGCACTGTTTTGAGCGAGCATTCGGTGCGGCTCAATGCCGAGGTGGATGCCCAGCGCATGCAATTGGCGAGTGTGCTTGACGCTACTGGTTCATCGACCATCGCGGCGCTCGATTCCGCTACCAGTGCCATGACCGAGCATCGTAACCTGATCGACCAGACCTTCAGTGCCCATGCCGATGATTTCAACCAGAAACTGTCGCATGCTTTGGCCGGAACCGAGGCCTCGCACGCTGCTGCGCTTGAAAAAGCGGCTCAAATCTTTGGCAACCAGCGCGCGCTGCTCGACCAATCGTTTGCGGCGCGCGGTGCCGATCTCGATAGTGCGATGGAATTGCGCACGCAAAGCCTGGCCAAAACGCTGGCTTCCGGCACCGAACTCAACCGCCGTGTGCTGGATGAAGCCAACAAGGCGCTCGATTCGACCTTGAGCGAACGTGCTCATCAACTCGGCACCACGCTGGTTGCGCGCCTGAACGAGATTGATTCGACCCTGATCACAAGGCTTGGCAGCGTTCACGCGTCGCTCGGCGATAGCGGTCGCGCCTTGGGCGAATTGCTTGAGGGACGCCTTGGCGAACTGCAGGACCTGTTTGACGTCAAGGGCAAACTGGTCATCGACACGCTGTCGGCGCGCGGCTACGACATCAATCGCAACCTTGCCGAGGTCAGCGAAATGTTCGGCCATGCGATTGACAATCGCGGCTCGACGATCATCCAGCACCTCAACCGCAAGCAGGTTGAGCTTACGGCGGCCATCGACCAATCGACCCATGCCCTGGGCGAGGTCATCAATGGCGGCGCGACCAGTTCCATCACCTCGCTGGCGGGGCTCGGCGACAGGCTGAGCAACGAACTCGCCGACGTGCTGGCGCGCCTTGATGCCTCGCATCAGGCGCTCTCGACCCTGGTGAATAATGCCAATTACAACCTCTCATCTCTGGAAGGCGCCTTGTCGGGACGGATGAAGGATTTCGCCCAGGCGATGGGCGGCGTTTCCGAACAGGTTGCGGCGCTCAACGAAACCGCGACGACAACCCTCAATGATGGCCACGCGCTGGCGTCACGGCTCGACAGCCATTCACGCGCGCTGGCCACCAGCGCTGCCGCCTTGCTGCAGGTGCAGGCAGGGTCTGATGCAACTCTGGCGCAGCGTCGCGCCAGCCTTGAAGCCCTGCTGACCGACATCAACGCGCGGGCGGCGGATTTCGACTCGATGACGCAGGGCTTCGCCCAGCGCATCGACGCTTCCTTCGCCCAGGCCGAGGAGAGGGCGCGCGAGATCGGCGATTATCTGGTGCGTTCGGCGGAAGCGGGTCAGTCGAATCTCGGCCAGCAATTCGCCGATATCCGCCAGTTGACTGCCAGTGAACAGGAACGCCAGGCGCAGGCGGTGCGCGAGGCCGGTGAGAAAGCCCGCCGCGAAATCGGCGATGTGCTCGGCCAGGTGGTTGCGCGCTTCAATGAAACTGTCGGGCAATTGCGCGACATGTCCGGGCAGATTGCCCGTGAACTGCAACAGACGCGCGGCGAACTTGCGGGGGGCATCAAGCTGATCCCGCAGGAGACCACGGCGCAGGCCAATGCCATGCGCCAGGTGGTGAGCGACCATATCAAGGCTCTGAACGAATTGAGCGATATTGTCGTCAAATCCGGACGCGGCATGAACATCTCGACCGCTGCTGCACCAGCACCGGTCGCGGTCATTCCGCCGGCTCCGGTGCCCACGCCAGCACCAGCACCAGCACCAGCGGACTTTGCCGAACCATATGGCAAGGAACGCCCCGTTGATTTTGCCGGGCTTGAGGCCGTGCGCGTGGCTATGGCGGCGGCCGAACAGACCCCGCCCGCCACCACGGTGTCGAGTGTGACGCGCGGGCAGTTGCCGCCCGTCAATACGCGTGGCGGGCGCAATGCCGCCGAACCCTGGGCAGAAATTCTGGCGCGGGCAGCGCGCGAGGATGCCGAACCGCCTGCACAAAGCCTTGAGGCGCTGTCGTTGAATGTCGCGAGGCAGGTCAACCAGCAGGCGATGTTCCAGGCCATTGCGGCGCATAGCCGTGGCGAGCGCAACGCGCTGTCTCCGGCGATTTACACCGCCGAGGGCCGCGAGCGCTTCAATGACATCGCCCGGCGTTTCCGCAGTGATCCGGCATTTGCCAGCGCGGTGCGCCAGTATGTGGCCGATTTTGAGGGAAAGCTTGGTGCCGCCAACCGCAGCGACACCACTGGCCAGCAGGCCCAGGCGCTGCTCGCCTCGGACCCGGCCAAGATCTATTTCATGCTGGCTCATGCATCAGGGCGCTTCGGCTGAGCCGGAGCGCAGGACAAGGTTCAAGGCTGGGCAGGGGCCATGGCACTGCAATTGATGAGCCTTGAGGAGATGGCCGCCATCCTGCCCGCCAAAGCGCGGCTGATGGGGTTTGATCTGGGCACCAAAACCATTGGTCTGGCGATTTCGGACGTTGAGCGCCGCATCGCCAGCCCGCTGCTGACGATCACCCGGCGCAAATTCACCCTTGATGTCGAAGAGATCAACGCGCAAATCGCCCGTCATGACATCAAGGCACTGATTTTCGGCCTGCCGCTGAATATGGATGGTTCATCGGGGCCGCGCGTTCAGGCGACCAAAGGCTTCATGCACAACCTTGCCCGGTTCATGGCCTTGCCGGTCGCCACCTGGGACGAGAGGCTGTCGACCGTTGCCGTCACCCGTGAGTTGATCGTCCAGGATGTGTCGCGGGCGCGCCGTGCCCAACTGGTGGACAAGCTTGCCGCCGCCTATATCCTGCAGGGCGCGCTGGATCGCCTGTCGCGCCTGCCGCAGGCATAAAAAAGCCCCCTCGTGGTAGGGGGCTTTTCCAGGTATCAGACGCTTCAGCGCCTAGTGGTTGAAGCGCTGGTCGTTAGGGTTCGGGTAGGGATCACGGTCACCGCGTCGATAGCCGACATGACCCCAATGATGCTCATCGCGATGCTCATATCGCGGCGCGCCGTAATAGGCCGGTGCGCCATAATAGGCCGGGGCCGCGTAATAGGGCTCCGGATAGGCCGGCGCGTAATAATATTGCTGCTGATCCTGCTGCTGGGCGGCAATCGCCGCAGCACCAATGCCAAGAATGCCGAGGGCAATCAGGCCGCCTGCCACCGCGCCGTCATGATCGCGATGCCATTCCACCTTGGTGATCGGTGACGCCGCATTGGTTTGAACCGGTGCGATGCCGAAAGGCGCGGCATTGGCCGACGTAGCCAGGAAGGGCATCGCCAACCCTGCAACCAGCAGGCCAGCCAGCAATGTCTTGCCGAACCCGGCGCGACCGATCCTGGTTTGCGGGATGTTTGCATCCATCGTCTGAAACTCTGTCATGATGTGCTCCTTGCACTTCGTTGGTTTGGGCATCGAGCCTTGTCGACGCATCTCAACCATGACGGGCAATCTAGCGCCCGCTGCCTGAATGACAACTGAACAGAACAAGGTATAATTGCGGCATTTGCGGCCACACGGCGGAGCGGGGGGCTTGCGCGCGGCGTGATCATCCGGCACATCGAAAGCCATGAGCCAGCCACCCCTTGCCTTTATCAACGCGCGCCTGATCGATCCCGAAACGCTGACGGACCAGCCCGGCGGCCTGCTGGTGCGCGATGGCCTCATCGCCGCGGTGGGCCCGGCAGTGCGGGCAGGGGCGCTGCCGGCTGATGCCAGGATCATTGATTGCGCGGGTGATTGTCTCGCACCCGGCCTCATTGACATGCAGGTGTTTGTCGGCGAACCCGGCGCAGAGCAGCGCGATACGGTGTCCACCACCACCAGGGCGGCGGCAGCGGGCGGCGTGACCACGCTGATTGCCACCCCTGACACCACGCCGCCGGTTGACAGTTCCGCCATGGTCGACTCGATCATGCGGCTCGGTCGCGACAAGGGCCGGGTGCGCCTGCTGACCACCGCCGCTTTGACGCGCGGCCTCAATGGCAGCGAAATCGCCGAGATCGGCCTCTTGTCGGAGGCTGGCGCGGTGGCTTTTTCGCATGGCCCGCAGGCGTTGCGCAACGCGCTGGTGATGCGCCGCGCCCTCACGTACGCGCGTGATTTTGATGTGCTGGTGATGCACCGCCCGCAGGATGATGACCTTGCCGCCGATGGCGTGATGAATGAGGGCGAGCTGGCCAGCCGCCTTGGCCTTGCGGGCATCAGCACCGCTGCCGAGACAATCATGCTGGAGCGCGACCTGCGGCTGGTCGCCCTCACAGGCGCGCGCTACCACGCCAGCCTGATTTCCTGCCGCGATTCGCTGGAACTGATCGCCAGCGCCAAAGCCCTCGGCCTGCCGGTGACATGCGGCGTCTCGATCAATCATCTGGCCCTGAACGAGACCGACATCGGCGATTACCGCACTTTCTTCAAATTCGCGCCGCCTTTGCGCGGCGAGGATGAGCGCCGCGCCTTGGTCGAGGGCCTGCATGATGGCATCATTGACGTGATCGTGTCGGATCACTGCCCGCAGGATGTCGAGACCAAGCGCTTGCCCTTCGGTGAGGCGTCGTTCGGGGCGATTGGCCTTGAGACCTTGCTGCCCGTTGGCTTGCGGCTGGTGCATGCC
>DAICZI010000430.1 GCA_027311205.1 Beijerinckiaceae bacterium
TTCTGTTGAACAACGAGACGATAAACGCCCTCAGCTTTCAGACCTTAGAGAATCAGGATCTATTGAACAAGATGCCGACGTCGTCATGTTCGTCTATCGCGAGGAATATTACCTGAAAAACCGCGAGCCCCAGGCGGGCACGCCCGAACATATCAAATGGATGGCTGATATGGAGCGCGCCCATGGCCGGGCCGAAATCATTATCGGCAAACAGCGCCATGGCCCGACCGGCACCATTGAAGTACAGTTCGAGGCGGAAATGACCCGCTTTTCGGATTTGGCCCATGAGGACAACCTGCCCTCGCGCCTGTGATCCTCCTGGAGCCAGAGCCAACTTGACCCATGCACGCGCCCGCCTGACCATAGATCTTGGGGCCATCGTCGCCAATTGGAAACGTCTGGGGGTGCTCGCACACCCGGCGGAGGCGGCCGCCGTGGTCAAAGCCGATGCCTATGGCCTCGGTTTGCTTCCGGTGGCGTCGGCATTGGCCAAGGCAGGGTGTGGGACCTTTTTTGTCGCCCATGCCAGCGAAGGCGCAGCCTTGCGCCGGATTTTGCGCGACGGCGGCCATGCGGCGGCCATCTATATTCTGCATGGTGGCCCGCTTGATGCCGCTGGCCTTGAACTCTATCAGGCCCATGATCTGCGGCCGGTGCTGGCGAGCCTGCCGGAACTGAGCTTCTGGGCCGGCGCCCTGAACGATCATGATGGCTTGCCCACCAGCGCTGTGCATTTTGACACCGGCATGAACCGGCTCGGTTTGCGCGCGGGCGATGTGGACGCCGCCCGTGCCGTCTCGCCAGCTTTGGTGATGAGCCATTTCATCACCTCGGAAATCCCGGACGATCCCAACAACGCTGCGCAAATGGCCCGCTTTGCCAGCCTGCGCCGAGCGTTTCCGCACGCCAAAGCCAGCCTTGCCAATTCCTCGGGGATATTTTTGGGGCCAAAGGCGCGCCATGATCTGGTGCGGCCGGGTTTCGCGCTTTATGGCGGCAACCCTTGTCCCGGCCAGCCCAATCCCATGCTCCCGACCGTGCGACTTGATGTGCCGATGCTGCAATTTCGCGACGTCAGCGCCGGCGAAACGGTGGGCTATGGCGCAAGATTCACCGCACGCAAGCCCATGCGTCTCGCCGTCGTGCCGCTCGGCTATGCTGACGGTTTTGCCCGCAACGGCGGTGCGCTCGATGACAACCCTGACCAAGGCTGCCTTGCGCTGGTCGGCCAGCAAAGGTGCCGCTTCGTCGGGCGGGTCTCGATGGATCTTTCGGTGATTGATGTCAGCGAGGTGCCCGAGGCATGGCTCACGCCCGGCACAATGGCGCAAGTGCTGGGCCAAGCCGTCACCCTAGATGATCTTGCCACCGCAACCCAGCGCATTGGCTATGAAGTGCTGACCAGCCTTGGCCGACGGTTCGAGCGGGTCTATCAGACTCTCTGATACGTTCTCATTTCTGTTCGATTTATGTTCTTGTCAAAAGTGCAGCCCGCTGCTAGACTTTGTGACAGAAAAACCTGCCACAAGCACAAATTCCATCAAATCACCTTAGGCCTCACCCGGAAACCTTCATGGCGCGCAAAACCAGTTTCATCTGCCAGAACTGCGGGGCCGTCTCATCGCGCTGGCAGGGCAAGTGCGAGGCCTGCGGCGATTGGAACAGCATCATCGAGGAAGCGTCCGGCGGCGGCATTGCGGCGGCGGTTGGCGGCAAGGTGGCGCGCGGCGCGCGGTTCGCGCTCTCGGGCCTCGGCTGGCAGGAGCCGATAGCGCCGCGCGTCGCCACCGGCATTGCCTAACTTGACCGGGTGACTCCGTGTTGCTGATCGGCGGCGTACCGGGCATCGGCAAATCAACTTTGCTGATTCAGGGGGCGGCAGCTTTGGCGAGATCGGGTGGCCGCGTCGTCTATATTTCCGGCGAAGAAGCCATAGCGCAGGTGAAAATGCGCGCGCAAAGGCTCGGGCTCGCCGATGCGCCCGTCGAATTGGGTGCCCATACCAATGTTGAGGATATAGTCGAAACCCTCGCCCAGGGCCGTACCCCGGCGCTGGTGGTGATTGATT
>DAICZI010000431.1 GCA_027311205.1 Beijerinckiaceae bacterium
CCAGCATTGATCATGCCGCGCGTCGCGGGGGTCAGCGGCGCAAGGACAATCAGGAAATCGGCGCGCGCTGCTGCCGTGGCCAGGGCATGGCGGGGCATGATGTCGTCAAAATCGGGCACGTGCGTTCGTGCATCGCTGACGCCAATAACCTGCATCCCAAAAGCTTTGGCCCGATGTGCCAGCGCCTCGCTGATGGTGCCAACGCCGACAAGGACGATGGTTTTGCCAAGCAGCAGCGGCTGCGGCCAGCGCGTCCAGGTTCTGGCACGCTGGTTGACTTGCATTTTCGGGAGATCGCGCGAGAGCGCCATCATCGCGAGAAATGCCAGTTCCGCCATTTGTGGCCCGTGCATGCCGCGCATGGAGGCAATGGTAATATCGGCTGGCAAGGTGAGCGTTGCCAGATTATCGGTGCCGGTGGTCAGGGCCTGAATGAATTTCAGCCGTGGCATCGCTGAAATCAGGCGCTGCGTCACCACAGGGGCCAGCGCCACCAGCACTTCTGCACTGGCGCAGACCTTGAGGGCCTCAGCCTCGCTGGTCGCAGCGCGAACCTGCGCCGCGACGGCCACTTTGGCCAGTTCAGCAGCATAGAATTGCGCCTCCTGGTCGAGTACAAGCACTTCAACCATGAACCTTTGCTCCTTGCCCTGGCTCGCGGCACCGCGTCGCCCTGCCGCTCAATCCGCTGTTCCTATATAAATATGCCGCAGGCGGGGATCACGGGCGATCTGGTCCGGATGGCCGCTCAGGCCAAAGACGCCCTGTTCCAGCACATAGACCTGATCGGCCAGCGCCAGGGCGCGGTCAACATCCTGCTCGATCACAACCAGAGTCATGCCCGCTTTTTTCAGGGCGGCCAGCGCCTCGTAGAGCTGGTCCATGACAATGGGTGCCAAACCAAGGCTCACCTTATCAAAGATCACCAGTCGCGTGCGCGCCATCAGGGCGCGGCCAATGGCGAGCAGTTGCTGCTGGCCGCCTGACAATGAGGTACCATCCTGCCCGGCCCGTTCGGCGAGGATCGGAAACAATCCGTAAACTGCATCCAGCCTTTGCTTCGCAGTTGCGCCATCGGCATGACGCGCTGCAATGAGCAAATTCTCACGCACGGACAGGGTGGGAAATATCCGCCGCCCTTCCATGCAATGGGCTATGCCTAGTGTGGCGATGCGATGCTGCGGCATGCCCGCTGCATTTTGGCCGGCAATACGCAGCCGACCAGCGCTGGGTGCAATCGCCCCGCAAATAGTGCGCGCCAGCGTCGTCTTGCCCGCACCATTCGCGCCGAGGATTGCGATGGTCTCGCCTTGCCGCAGGGTCAGATCCACCCCTTTCAGAACCCGGGCCTGGCCATAGTCAGAACAGATGCCCTGCAGTTCGAGCAGGGGCGGTGCCTCGCTGCTCAAACTCGCAGGTGCAATCAGCGCCGCCAGTCCAGGAGACGGAGAGGCGATGCCAACTGGTGCCGCGGAGGGAACATCGGCGATAGCAGGCACGGTTCGCCGTGCACCCCCTGTGCCAAGGTAAACGGAAGCCACCTCATCATGCGCCAGAATTTCGCTGGTTGGCCCCTCGATAAGCTTCTTGCCAAAATTCAGGACCATGGAGCGCGCGCAACAGGCCCGCACGACCCGCAGGACATGTTCGACAATAATGATCGCCATGCCGGGATCGGCAATTGATTTGATCAGCGCAATCAGTTCGGTCACTTCGCTGTCGATCAATCCAGCGCCAACCTCATCCAGCAGCAGCACCCTCGGTTGCAGGGCGAGGGCGCGCGCCACCTCCAGCCGTTTGCGTTTGAGCAGGGGCAGCGCGCGGGCGGGCATCTGCGCCAAGCCGTCAAGGCCGGTGCGCTGAAGCAATGTCATGCGCTGGTCCGATGCGGTGGCGGCCCGGATAAAGGGCTGCATCGCATATTGCGCAACTTTCAGATTTTCATCCACAGTCATATCGAGAAACGGGCGCGGGATCTGGTAGGTGCGACCAATGCCACTGCGGGCGCGTTCGGAGGCAGGCAGGCGCGAAATATCCCGCCCCCCAAGTCGCACGGTGCCTTCGCTTG
>DAICZI010000432.1 GCA_027311205.1 Beijerinckiaceae bacterium
GCCGCAGCGTCAGCCACCGCGGCACGGACATCCTCCACCACGATTTGCAGCACCGACTGGTCAAGACCAGCAAGGTGGCGCTGCGTGACAATCGCCACCGCGCCGCGCGCCACCGCAGCTTTGGCAAAGGCTGCGCCGTCGGTCTTGCTGCCGGGAATGGCGAAAAACAAGAAGCCCGGTGCCACCTTGCGGCTGTCCAGCGCCAGGCCCGCCACCGGCAGCGCCGCATGCGCAGTTTCCCCTGACACAAAGAGTTCGGACAGCAGCATCAATCGACCATGCCTCCGCCTTTGGGTTGATTGACGTAGGAATAGCCTTCATGCGCCAGCAGCGGGAACGGGTCGCTCGGAAGCGTGTCCTGCGGCGCTATGCCCAGCATCGGTGCGGCCCTTGTAATGACCTTGCCGGTGATTTCGCCGGAGTTCCAGGCCGCAGTGTGAAAACCGAAGGTCGATTTAAGACCCTGCGGTTCGTTCATGATCACCATGAACAGATATTTCGGTTTGTCGGCTGGCACCAGCGCCATGAAAGTGGTGAACACCTTGTTGTTGGCATAGTGGCCATGAATGATCTTGTCGGCGGTTCCGGTCTTGCCGCCGACAAAAAAGCCAGGAATATTGGCCTTTTTCGCTGAGCCGATTTCGGCATTGATGCGCATCAGATAGCGGATCGCCTCCGACACATCCGGGCGCACGACGTTCTTTGACACCTTGAGGGCGTCGGCATCGTCGCGTTTGAGAAATGTCGGCACCATGAGATTGCCGCCATTCACCAGCCCGGCCACTGCCGCCATCGCCTGCAAGGGCGCGACATTGATGCCCTGGCCAAAGGCGATGGTGATGGAATTCAGCGTCGACCATGGATGGGGAATGATCGGGGTGGCACTTTCCGGCAGTTCAGTCTGCATCCGCGTCAACATGCCCATCTTGCGCAGAAAGTCCTTATGGCCGGGGACGCCAACCCGCAGCACCATACGTGCCGTGCCGATGTTTGAAGAATGCACAAACACTTCCGGCACAGTGAGCATACGGTGGGTTGCGTCATAATCGTGGATGGTGAAGCGACCGTAATGCAGATTGTGGGTCGCGTCGAGCTTGCTTCCCAGCGTCACCTTGTTGTCCTGCAAGGCCATGGCAATCGAAATCGACTTGAAGGTCGAGCCCATTTCGTAAACGCCTGCGGTCATGCGGTTTTTATTGACCGCCGTGACGCCTTTGCCCGGATCATTCGGATCAAAGTCCGGCAGGGATTCCAGGGCGATGACTTCGCCGGTGCGCACATCGAGAATGGCACCGGCATCTGATTTCGCCTTGAATTTGACCAGGCCCTTTTCCAGTTCGTCACGCAGCACCTGCGTCACCTCAAGGTCGATCGACAGCTTGACCGGCTTCAGATCGGCGTGCTTCACCTCAAAGCCCGCGCCGTGCAGCGACATCAGGCCCTGCTGGTCGATATATTTTTCGATGCCGGCAATGCCGCGATTGTCCTCGTTGGTGAATCCGAGCACATGGGCGGCCAGCGGGCCATTGGGATAAAACCGCTTCAGGTCTGGCAGAAAGCCGATGCCCGGCTCGCCCAATTGGAAAATCTCGGCGCGCTGGCGCGGCGTGATAGTGCGCTTGACCCACACAAAGCCCTTGCGCAGACCCAGGCGACGACGCAGCGCCTCGGGATGTTTCAGGTTCAGAATGCGGGTCAGTTCATCGGTGGCGCGATCCTTGTCGATGATTTTGCCTGGCTCCGCAAACACCGAAACCGTGCGCACGTCGGTGGCCAGCAAGCGCCCGTGCCGATCGACAATGTCGGGCCGCGCGGCTGAGAGTTCCTGATCTGCTGCCCCCTTCACGCCGCCCGGCAAGCCGCCCTTGAAGCCGAGTTGCACCATCCGGCCCGCCATGAGCACAAAGACGCCGAGGAAACAGAGCGCCACGAACTTGATGCGCTTGTCACTGTTGTGCAGGTTGGTTGTCAGCATCCGCGTCTTGAGCGCAAGGAGCCGGGCTTCAAGACTGGGCGGGGTGGGTG
>DAICZI010000433.1 GCA_027311205.1 Beijerinckiaceae bacterium
CCTCTGGCCTGATCCATTCCGGTAGTGCCCAAAAATGCTTCAGACGCAGGCCCAGCGACCCAGCGCGGCCCACATCGTGCCGCCTATCAGCCACTGGCCACGCAGCTCTTGACGGCCGCCTCGCCGCGGACAGGCGAACCTTGATGCTCCCTGCCATCACCGCCATCTGTTCGCGCTGTTCGGCATTTTCGTGTCCGAAATCACGAAATCTTGTTTGAGTGAGGCCGGGTGGAGTGTAATTCCTGACTGCGGAGTGCTTGACGCGTTGACGCGACCTCCCCATCTTCGACTTAGTGGCTTATGCTGGGGGTATGGGCACGGCTTGAGGGATGGCCGGGTGCCTCTGATCTGTCGGCGCAGTAACATGAGCAAGAGGGTATCAATGGCCAACAAAACTGCGCGTGTGCCAAGTGTCAAGCCGCATGGCGAAAGGTTTGGCTCAGAAACGATAGCCGCCCAGGGCGAGCTTGTCGCTGGGCTTTCACGGAATGCCGCCTGCATTGCGCCAAAATATTTTTACAACAGCCTCGGCTCGAAACTGTTTGAGGCGATTTGCCAGCTTGATGAATATTACCCCACCCGCGCCGAGGCCGAGATATTCGTAACCCATGCCGAAGCCATCAAGGCCAGTGTCGGCACCGGCTGCACGCTTATCGACCTTGGAGCAGGCAATTGCGCCAAGGCCGCCAGTCTATTTCCGCTCCTGCAGCCCCGCCACTATGTTCCAGTCGATATCTCGGTGGATTTCCTTGAGCAGGCGGTCGCCAGGCTGCAAGCCGAGTTCCCGGCCATCCCGATGGATGCCGTGGGCCTTGATTTTGCAGAATCACTCGCGCTTCCTCCCGAAGTTGAAAAAGCCCGGCGCTGTTTCTTTTATCCCGGCTCGTCGATCGGCAACTTCACGCCGCTGGAGGCCGCCCGGTTTTTGCGGCGCATTCGTGCCGCATGTGGCGAGGATGGCAGCCTGCTGATCGGTGTCGATCTCATCAAGGATCGTGGCCGCCTTGAATCAGCCTATGATGACGCGCTCGGCGTCACGGCGGCGTTTAATCGCAATGTTTTGAACCATGTCAATGCCTTGCTGGGCAGTGATTTCAATGTCCGCCACTGGCACCATCGCGCTTTGTTTAATGCGGAGCAAAGCCGGATTGAAATGCACCTTGAAGCGGCTATCCCTCAAGATGTAACTTGGTCGGGCGGGCACCGCGCCTTTGCGGTCGGCGAGCGCATCCATACCGAAAACAGCTACAAATTCAGCCAAAGCGGCTTCACGAACATGCTGGCTCAAGCGGGCTTTGGCAACATCCAATGCTGGAGCGATCACGAAACATCATTTCTGGTGTGCCATGCACGAGCCTGTTAAAAGCCCAGTTGGCGTTTTAGGGCTGCCGGCTGCGCAGTTGCAGCACTTCTGCGCCGTCCGTAGCGCCTCCGTCAGCCTCACTGCGCCCTTGTCGGCGGAAGATTGCGCGGGCCAATCCATGCCGGATGCCAGCCCGGCAAAATGGCATCTGGCCCATACCACGTGGTTTTTTGAAACCTTCATTCTTGAAAAGTTCGAGCCGGATTTCGCGCCGTTTCATGAATCTTTCCGATTCCTGTTCAACTCCTATTATAATGGCATCGGCGACAAATATCCGCGCGGACATCGCGGAATGCTGACGCGCCCAGCGCTCAGTCAGGTGCTGGCCTATCGCGAAAACGTCGATGCGCGCGTGGCTCGCCTTTTCACCCTTGAGTTTCCGCGCGCCGTGGCCCATGAGCTCTCCAGCCTGCTTGAGCTGGGCCTGCACCATGAACAACAGCATCAGGAACTGATCCTGACCGACATCAAACACCTGCTCAGCCTGAACCCACTGTTCCCGTGTTATGATGAGGCGGCACCAAGACCCGCGCATGCTTCAGCCTTGCAGGCCTGGATCGATTTCCCGGCGAGCATTGTTGAAATCGGCCATGTCGGCGCTGGTTTTCATTTTGACAATGAAGAGCCGCGGCACCGGCAGTTTGTCGAGGC
>DAICZI010000434.1 GCA_027311205.1 Beijerinckiaceae bacterium
CCAGAAATTTGCGAATGCCCGCGACGTGGAAGCGATCCATAAAGGTCACGAAACGGTCGAGCATTTCCCGCCCGTCGCGCCCACCCTCAAACAGCCAAGCGGTGATGGCGGCATCCAGAGCCAGGAAAAAACGGGACAGCCGACGCATCAGCGGCGACCGGGCGAGCCATTCACGCACGCTCCAAACTCCTCATTGAACCCGTCGCCCACACAAACCTGATGTGGCACAGGGTTAAGACATTTTCAACACTTGATGTCGCCGGAAGGACACCCGGGCGCGCAGGTTTCTGCCGCAGGAAGGGTTGAGCAAATGGCGTGCCAAGCGCATATGTGCTGTAATGGGGCATGCGGCTTCGGGAAGGAAAAGTGGGTTTGGCAGCGGATGATCCTGATGACGAAGCCAAGCCAAGTGAATTTTGGCATGGAGGCCTGGAAACGCTGACGCCAACCCAGTGGGAGGCGCTGTGTGATGGCTGCGGGCGCTGCTGCCTCGTCAAGCTTGAAGATGAGGACACCGGCAAGGTGCATTTCACCGATATTGGCTGCAAACTGCTGGACGGGACAAGCTGCGCATGCCGGAATTATCCCCAAAGACAGGACCTGGTGCCCGATTGCATCGCATTGACACCGGAAAAGCTGCGCGATCTGGCATGGCTGCCACCGACCTGCGCCTACCGGCTGGTCGGGGAGGGGCGTGATCTCATGTGGTGGCACTATTTGAAGTCCGGCTCGCGCGAAACGGTTCATGAAGCGGGCGTTTCAGTGCAGGGCAGGTTGCAGGGCCTTGAGGATGAGGTCGAAGTTGATGATTTAATTGATCATATTGTCACCTGGCCGCGGCGCGTGCCACGGCAGGCCCGGCGGCGGTTGGTAAAAGATAAGAAAAAATTCCTACAATAAGAAAATAATCCTTGACTTCCGGACGCTGGTCGGCTAGTGAATGGGCATGGTCGATGAATGTGTCGAGGGCACATTCCTCTCCGACATCCTTCTCCATTGAGGCGGGCCACCATGGCAGGCAAGATGACGCACGACGCTGACGCGGTGATGCTTGTGGGTGCCGAGGCGGCGGCTGACCTGATTGGTGATGCTGCGGATGCCCAGCCCGGCACGAGCCCGCAGCCTTTGGCCGAGCGGGTGCTGCGGGTGATTGAACGGCGCGAGGATGGCCGCGCAGCGCGCCCGGTGCGCAAGCGCCCCGCGCCGAAACCGGTTGATGACAGCTATTGGCCTCTTGTTACTGACGTGGCGATGTGAGTCTGGCCATGCCGGAGGGCTGGCCGCAGATTGACCTGGCCTTTCGCCGGACCCTGGCGAGCGCAGTGCGAGATGGGCATTTTGATCGGCTGTTTGCGAAGTTTTCACCCTGCGAACTTGAAGCGCTGCTGTTCGATTGGTGTCTGGCGGGCCGTGTCGACCAATTGCCGCCCGTTGCGGCTGCTGATGGCGGGCCATGGACGACCTGGCTGGTGATGGGCGGACGCGGCGCCGGCAAAACCCGCACCGGGGCCGAATGGGTGCGCGGCGTGGCCCTGGCGTTGCCGGGCTTTGCGGTGACACCGCCAAGGCGCATCGCGCTGGTGGGGGAGACTTTCGAGGATGTCCGCAATGTCATGATTGAGGGGGTCTCGGGCTTGCTTTCGGTGCATCGGCGCGAGGAGCGGCCCTTGTGGGAGCCCTCGCGGCGCTTGCTCACCTGGAAAAACGGCACCATCGCCCAGGTGTTTTCGGCTGAACAGCCCGACAGTCTGCGCGGGCCGCAATTTGAAGCCGCCTGGTGTGATGAACTGGCCAAATGGCGGCAGGCGGAGGCGACATGGGACATGTTGCAATTTGGCCTGCGGCTCGGGCGTTTTCCGCGCCAACTGGTGACGACAACGCCGCGCCCGACAGCGCTGATCAAGCGCTTGCTGGGCGATCCGCGCACCGCGCTGACCAAGGCTGCGACGTCAGCCAATGCGGCGCATCTGGCACCGGGCTTTCTGGAAGCCGTGCTGGCGCGCTATGGC
>DAICZI010000435.1 GCA_027311205.1 Beijerinckiaceae bacterium
GCCGAAACCGGTGGCGAAATCCTGCTGGTCGCCAATGGCTCGCCCTATCACACTTCCAAAAACGATCAGCGCCTCAATGTTGCGGTGGCGCGGGTGAAGGAAAGCGGGTTGCCGCTGATCTATCTCAACCAGATCGGCGGCCAGGATGAATTGGTGTTTGATGGCGGTTCCTTCGCCTTGCAGGGCGATGGCACGCTGGCGGCGCAATTGCCGAACTTCCAGGAGACCATCGCCAAAACCGTCTGGCACCGGAGCGGGGCTGGCTGGCGTTGCGTTGAAGCTCCCCGCGCGGTGCCGCTGGAGGGCGATGAGGCCGATTATGCCGCCTGCGTTCTGGGATTGCGTGATTATGTCGAGAAGAACCGCTTTCCCGGTGTGGTGCTCGGCCTTTCGGGTGGCATTGATTCGGCGCTCTGCGCGGCTATGGCGGTGGATGCGCTGGGGCCGACGCGCGTCCATGGCGTGATGATGCCGTTTCGCTTCACCGCGCAAACCTCGCTTGATGATGCGGCAGCCTGCGCCAAGGCGCTCGGCATTCGCTATGACATTCTGCCGATTGGGCCTGCCGTGAGTGGCCTGGAAAGCGTGCTGGAGCCGTTGTTCAAAGGCACACCGCGCGGCATAACCGAGGAAAATCTGCAAAGCCGGGCGCGTGGCACGCTGCTGATGTCGATTTCCAACAAATTCGGTGCCATGGTCATCACCACCGGCAACAAGTCAGAAATGTCCGTGGGTTACGCGACGCTGTATGGCGACATGAACGGCGGTTTCAACCCGATCAAGGACATCTACAAAATGCAGGTGTTCCGGCTATCGCGCCTGCGTAATCACTGGCAACCACCGGGCGGACTGGGGCCGCCCGGCATGGTGATCCCGGCGCGGATCATCGACAAGCCGCCATCGGCGGAATTGCGCGACAACCAGACCGATCAGGACAGCCTGCCACCCTATGAGGTGCTTGATGCAATCCTCACTTGTCTGGTGGAGGATGAAATGCGCGTTGCCGATATCGTGGCGCAAGGCCATGACAGCGAAACCGTCCGCAAGATCGAGCGTCTGCTCTATCTGGCCGAATACAAGCGCCGCCAGTCGGCACCGGGCGTCAAGGTGACGATCCGAAATTTTGGCCGCGACCGGCGCTACCCGATCAGCAATGGCTTTCGCGATGCCGGGGCAGCACGCGGCACTGCCAAAGTCGTTCTGCCACAATTGGCCGCGCCCGGAACCGGGGGTGGCGACCAATAGTCCTCGGCTCAGGGATGGGGATGCGGGCTTGATGTGGCAACAGCGCTCATGGCGTGACCACGCCAGACAAAATCATTGCCGAGCCATGCCGCGACCCAGAGCACCGGCAACAGCAGATCGCGCAGCAGCATCGCGCCAATCAGGCGCCATGATAACGGCCAACCCGCTGCCTGACATTGCAGGATTTCGGCACCATACCAGAGCACTGCCACCAACAGTACCGGCGGCACAATGGCCGCGCCCAGCGATCCGGCAGCCACGCCTGCCAGCACCAGTGGCCACAGGCCTGTCGAAATCACTTCCGGGATGAAAAACAGCGGGAACGTCACCCGGCGCAGCCGCGCCCAACGCAACTGGCGCTGCCAGACCGCCTGCAACTGGCGCTCGCCGAGCGGTTGCTCGAAGGGGCCAGCAACGAGGCGTACCTTCATGCCCTGCCCGTGCACGACTTTGGTTGCGGCAGCATCCTCGGCAGGCTCGGAGGCCAGCGCCCTGATCCCACCCGCAGCTTCCAGAACCTCACGCCGCCAGCACATGGTCTTGCCCTGCGCAAATCCGCGCCCGAGAGCGTCCGCGACATATTGCCAGCGCGCCTCGTAGGAATTGAGAAAGGCGCATTCGAGATCGGCGGCGGCGTTGCCGGGCCGCCCGCCAATCGGGCAGCCGCAAACCAGCCCGGTCTGGTCATCGAAGCGCGCCAGCAGACGCGAGGCATAATCCTTCGGCATCAGCACGTTGGAGTCAGCCAGAATGATCCAGTCA
>DAICZI010000436.1:0-277 GCA_027311205.1 Beijerinckiaceae bacterium
CAACAGATCGAGGACGTCCGACGAACCATCCGGATGCAGGCTCATCGATTTGATCAGCCAAATTCCGGCGGCCTTTTCAGCATGGATGACAATTTCACCGCGGCCTTTTGGGCCAGTGGCCTCGACAGAAATATCCGCGAAACCGGTGCCCCCGACCTGATCGCTGATCGCGATGGAAGGCCAGCCAAAGGTGATGGGCGCGCCCAGCGCCGCTTTGGCGGAAGGGTTTTCCGCAATGCTGGTTTTGGCCAGAGCATAGACCGCGCTGTGCGAAACC
>DAICZI010000436.1:287-2007 GCA_027311205.1 Beijerinckiaceae bacterium
CGCCCGCGCCCAGTTGCGCTGGACGCGCCTGAAATCCTCGAAACTGGCCCAGCTATGGTTGCGCCAGGCCCATTCATTGCCTTTCGCGCCCAGGACAAATGGCATGACGAAGCCCCCGATCGGCACGAAGGTCAGCAGGCCGATCCAGGTGTTGTTGCCAATCGACCAGATCCAGTTCAGCAGAAATGCGCCCCAACTCCAGCGACGCAGAAAGGCAGCCTGCTCGGCTTCAGGGGGATCGGTGGGCAATATGGGCATAAACAGGCTCCCAAACGCAGCTTGGTTGCTCATTTTGACGGATTGTGCGCCCTATGTCACGCGGGGTGCCCACAACGGCGTGCCTCGACAATGGCCAGTGCCGCGCGAAAGGCGCCCTCAACATCCAATGTCGAGGTATCAAGGTCAATCGCATCAGGGGCCTTGACGAGCGGCGCCGTACTGCGCCCGGCATCTCTGGCGTCGCGGCGGGCGATGTCGGCGAGGACAGCGGCGGGGTCTGGCTTATCGCCGCGCTCCATCATCTCACGCACACGGCGGGAAGCCCGCACTTCAGGCGCGGCGGTGACGAAAATCTTCACGTCCGCCTGCGGACAAATGACCGAGCCAATGTCACGCCCGTCGAGCACCGCACCGCCCGGCCGTGCCGCAAAATCGCGTTGCAGCCTGTTAAGCTCCGCCCGCACTTCCGGCATAGCGGCGACTTGCGAGGCGGCCTCGCCCATCGCGTGGCCGCGCAGATCTTTTTCAGCATATTCGGTGAGCGCCAGGCCGCGGGCCGCTTCGACGGCGTGGTTGACATCATCGAGCGGCAGGCCCGCCTCCAGGAGTGCCAGCGCGGTGGCCCGATAGAGCAAGCCCGTATCGAGATGTGGCAGGCCGAGATGGGCGGCGAGCCTGCGCGCCAATGTGCCCTTGCCGGAAGCGGCTGGCCCGTCGATGGCGATAATCATGGCGTGTGAAACTGTGCGCCGAGCCTTTGCATCAGCGGTTTGAAAGTTGGAAATGATGTTGCGATCATGCGTTCATCATCAACCGTCACTGGCTTGGCGCTGGCCAGTCCCATGACCAGAAAACTCATGGCGATCCGGTGATCAAGCCAGGTTGCGACCGTGCCGCCGCCTTCCACCTTGCCGGCCCCGCCATGAACAATGAGATCATCACCTTCAATCTTGTGCTCTACCCCGTTGACGTCGAGGCCAACGGCAAGGGCGGCGAGGCGGTCTGATTCCTTCACCCGCAGCTCTTTCAGGCCGTTCATGCGGGTTGGGCCGCGCGCGAAGGCGGCTGCGACGGCCAGAATCGGATATTCGTCGATCATCGAGGGCGCGCGTTCCGGCGGCACATCGACACCCTTCAGGGTGCTGGCACGCACCCGCAGGTCGGCAACCTCTTCACCGCCTTCATGGCGGCGATTGCTGAAGCTGATATCGCCCCCCATTTCCAGCAGCGTGGTCAACAGTCCGATGCGCAGCGGGTTCATCATGACGCCGGTGATGGTGATATCTGAACCCGGCACAATCAAAGCTGCCACCAAAGGAAATGCCGCTGAGGACGGATCAGCGGGCACGATGACCGGGCGGGCGCGCAGATCGGGCCGACCTGCCAAAGTGATGCGCCGTCCGTGCGCGCCTTCAGGCACGACCGTCACCGATCCTCCAAAATGCACAATCATTTTTTCAGTATGGTCGCGCGAGGCCTCGTCTTCGATGACGGTGGTTTC
>DAICZI010000437.1 GCA_027311205.1 Beijerinckiaceae bacterium
ATCCAGCACGGGTGGCAGCGCATGGGGATCAGCCGGAACATTCTTCTCGAACCATTTGATCTGCGATAGCGGATCGCGGCAGCCATAGACGAAATGATACGCCCCGCGCGGCACGCCTGCCTCGGCTGACTCGCGCCAGTTGGCCCTGAAATTGTCATCGACCCGGTCGCCGCCCTCGGTCGACTTGATCCAGGCAAATTTGACACCGCTGTCTTTGACTTTATCCCAGTCGATCTTGCCCTGGAACTTTGAGACGTCGATCCCGGAGATATGATAGGCCGCCGCATAGGCCAGGGCTTGCGACCATTTCGCGCCATGGGAACCATGCCTGCGAAAATGGTGACCCCGATGATGGATCGAATGATAGGCGAGCGCATCCCCACCTGGGGCCACGCCACATCCGGGCAAAGCGATCAGGGCGGGAACCAGCGACAGGAGCAGCAGCAGTCTGGTACGCATGACAGGTGCTTATCACAAGTTGGCTACGAAGCACAAACCTTGGCACCTTCGTGGTAACAGACCGTTAACATCGCAGCGCTGCTTTTTGCTGCATGGGCGCCGCGCGACCTCTATTTTGCGGGTCCGCGGCTTTGCTGGCGTCACTTCGTCGCGCCGGCCAGCAGCGTCCCGCCCTGGCCCTCGCGCCATTGCAGCCGTCCGGTGCCGATCATGTAGTTGACATGAGCCTGCGCCTCGCTGAAGGCGAAACTGAGCTGGTGCGGATCGAGCGCTCTGGTGAACAGCACCGGCACGATTTCGGCCACTGATTTTGGCCCCGAGGCGCAAGCATCAGCAATCAGGTCGCAGCGGGCCTGATGATGCGCAATCAGTTCGGCGCAGCGCTGGTGGAGGCCGGTGAAGGGCAGATTATGCCCCGGCAGCACCAGCACGTCACTCGCAATATCGCGCATCAGGGCTTTGAGAGAGCGCAGATAGAGGCCGAGCGGGTCGCCATCGGGATCGACCGCCCAAACGCCAATATTGGGCGAGATTTTCGCCAGCACCTGATCGGCGGCCAGAAACAGTTTTTCGCTGGCGCAGACAAGCATCGCCTGTTCGGGAGCATGGCCATCGCCGGTCAAAACCTCGAAACGCCTTTGGCCGATCAACAAGGTGTCGCCCGCAACCAGCCGTTGAAAGGTCGGCGGCAAGGGCGTGACCATGCGCAGATAGCCGTGGCCCTGGGTCGTCACCAGCCGCGTCGCTTCCTCGCTCATGCCATGACGCCGGTAGGTCTGCGCATAGACCGGCGCCTCCAGAGCGCCAGGCGACAGCGAGATGTTGGCGCAGCCAAGATAGCAGGTCTGGGTCGTCAGCAAGGGAATGCCGCAGGTTTCGCAAAGCCAGCCCGCAAGGCCAATGTGATCAGGGTGGAAATGCGACGCGATCACTTTCGTCAGGCGGCGACCACGCAGCGGCCCTTCCAGCAGCGTACGCCAGGCCTGGCGGGTATCGGCGTTGGCAATGCCGGTATCGAACACGGCGTAACCATCACCGTCACTGATGAGATAGACGTTGACGTGATCCAGCCGGAACGGCAGCGCCAGCCGCGCCCAAAGCAGGCCCGGCGCCACCTCGATCACCTCGCCAGGCGCAGGTGGTGCGGGAAAGGGAAAATTGAGGCTCGGCAGTTTTTCAGATGTCATCCGGTTTTTCGTTCCACATGATGGAAAAGCAGGCCCGCATCTTTGGGCATGAATTTTCCGCACTGCAACAGGCATTTTCGCATGGGAGTGCCGCGTTGCCCAGAGCGGACTGGATCAAAACTGACGCCTGAGCCTCCATGCCGGGCGTCAGAGGACTGATGTTCACGGCCTGGTTTTCTGCCCAGGCAGAGGCGATTTCAGGCAGTTTGCGACTTATAGATCAAGAATGGGCCCTCTGAACCGCAATTCACCGCGTTTGTCGCCCGCCAGCGCGGCCATGACCCTAATCTCGCGTTGGCCTGCCCCGTTCATTCGGGCTAGGGTGAGCGCCTGCCCACCCTGCGGAGTCCTGCCCATGCCC
>DAICZI010000438.1 GCA_027311205.1 Beijerinckiaceae bacterium
ATGATGAACTCTGCGCGCGCCTTGGTTTCAACGATCCACTCAGCGCGCGGCGGCATGATCGCGCCGTCTGGCCCGAGCTGACTGCCAAATTCGCGGCGCTGTTTGCCAGCCAGACCAGGGCGCACTGGTGCGCGCTGCTGGAGGGCACCGACGCCTGTTTCGCACCAGTCCTGACCATGCAGGAAGCGGCTGCGCATCCGCACATGCAGGCCCGCCGCACCTGGCAACCCTCAGGCGGCGTGCTCGCTCCCGCGCCAGCCCCGCGCTTTTCAGGCGCAGGAGAGGCCGCACCAACTGCCACGTCAGCAACCCGCGACCTCAATGAGCTTGCAGCAAGCTGGCGCATGGCAGCTTTGTGATAATTATGATGCATAATGATGCAGCAATTTATGCACTCAAGGGTAATTTTCCAAATTATAGTTCATCGTGCGCCGCTTGGCACTGGACTTGGGGCGACGGGCGCAGCACTGTTACCGGGTAAACGCCGGGACAACAGGCGCAGGGGCAGGGCCGCCTTGTCGGCACTACCGGGCACGACAAATGCAGGGGGATTTCATGAGCAATGCAACAATGGCGGCCAGCGGCGGTCTCGCCAGAGCCAAGCCATCCATCGGGCTGGTCGCAGGCACGGTGACCGTCAACGCGCTCGAATTTTATGATTTCATCGGCTATATCTTCTTTGCTGCTCAGATCGGCAAGGCGTTCTTTCCGGCGGTCAATCCGCTGGTATCGTTGCTGTCGAGCCTTGCCGTTTTTGCTGTTGGCTTTTTCTTCCGGCCCGTCGGCGGCCTGCTCATCGGGGCCTATGCTGACCGCGCTGGTCGGCGTCCGGCAATGATCCTGACCATCACCTTGATCACCCTTGGCACGATGGGGCTGATCCTGACACCAACCTACGCAACGATCGGGATAGCCGCACCGATTATCGTGGTGTTCTGGCGCTGTTTGCAGGGCTTTGCTTTGGGTGGCGATGTCGGCCCGGCGACCTCCTATCTGATCGAGATCGCCCCGGACGGCAAGCGTGGCTTTTATGGAGCGTGGCAGATCGCCAGCCAGGGCGCTGCCGCATTTGTTGCGGGCATCGTCGGGCTTGCATTGTTTTCCATCCTTGGCCCGGCGGCGATGGCGGCCTGGGGCTGGCGTCTGGTGTTTCTGGTCGGCCTGCTGCTGATCCCGGTAGGCCTTTATCTCCGCAACAACATGCCGGAGACCCTGTCATCCACCAGCGCGCAGAGTGGCAAGGTGCAGTTCAGTTGGCTGGCCGAAAATCCTCTGCTGCTGGTTAAATTTCTGTTCCTGGTCATTGGCGGCACCGTCGCCACCTATGTCGGCCTTGCCATGCCGGGCCTGGCGGTGTTCGTGTTGAAATATCCGCTGTTTGTCATCTTTCCGGTCGTGATTGTTTTTGGCCTCTGCACTTTGGCGGGCGGCTTGCTGGGCGGCGCGATTTCCGACAGGTTCGGTCGCAAGACTGCGATGATCGCGCCCTATGCGCTCTTGTGGGTGACGATTTATTTTGCCTTCCACCTGCTCATCACCGTGCACTCTTATGTGGTGCTGTTCGGTGTCACCGCCTGGATTAGCCTGCTGGTGTCGATGAGCGCCGGGGCCTCGCTGACCATGGGGCCGGAATTTCTGCCCGCCCGCATTCGGGCTTTTGGCATGTCGTTGGTCTATGCCCTCGGGGTGACGATTTTCGGCGGCACTACGCCCTTCATCATTCAGTGGCTGACGGCGCATTTCCATAATCCCATGGTGACGCCGCTTTATGTGATGGCATTGGGTGGCCTGGCGCTCATCGCCATGTTCTCGATGCCCGAGACGAGGAACAGGGTGCTTGACCGGGGCTAGACCCAGGTCGTCAACAACAAACCTGGGGCGGGGCGAAATCCCCGCCTTTTTTGTGCGCTGAACGTCGCGCAAAATCCAACTCTGAAAAGCTGTTTCAGGGGGAGCGTCGCGATGCTGCGGACTGGGACGGCGCGAGCCATATCC
>DAICZI010000439.1 GCA_027311205.1 Beijerinckiaceae bacterium
CAATAGATGAAGGCGCTGTGGCTTCGCGGCAGCGGCTCGATCAGCTTGGCATGGGGCTCCAGGTGCGCGTCAAAATACAAAGGCTGCGTGGCAACGTCGCCCACCGGGCCCTTGACGCCCTCGGCGCTGATGCCGGTGATGATTTTCATTTTGAGGCCGGGGCGGGTGACAACCGGCACCGCCTCCGGCGCAATGTCCTGATAACGCGGCGCGGTCATCTTGTCCTTGGCCGGCAAGTTCACCCAGAGCTGGAAGCCGCGCATCATGCCTTGCTGTTGCAACGGCATTTCCGAATGGATCAGGCCGGAGCCCGCCGTCATCCATTGCACCGAGCCTGGGCCAAGATCGCCCGAATTGCCCTTGTTGTCGTGATGGCGCATCCGGCCTTCGAGCATATAAGTGACGGTCTCGAAGCCGCGATGGGGATGATCAGGAAACCCGCCGATATAGGCGTCAGGATCATCCGACCCAAATTCATCCAGCATCAGAAATGGATCAAGGTCGGGAAAGGCCTGAGTCCCCATGATCCGCAGCATTTTGACGCCCGCGCCATCGCTTGCAGGCTGGCCGCGCACAACGCGGGTGATGGGACGATTGACCTGTGACATGGTGACCTCGCGCAAACCTGCACGCAGCCCTCGCAGAGCGATGGCCGCGCCTTGGAGTGCCGATATAGGCGCGCGGGCGGGCTTGCGCCAGTGCAACGATGCCAGTTTGGCTGGCTTCAATGCCCGAAAAGCACCAGCCCCAGCAGCCGCGGCGGGATGAGGGCGAAGCCTCCGGCGATAACCAGGCCGACATAATTGCCGATCATCCCGAGGGCATGGGCCTTGATATTGCCGCGCCGACGCTGCCAGATGGCCAAGGGAATGTTGATCATCGTGATGATCGAGAGGATGTGAATCCAGCTCAAATGTCCCGATGTTTCAATGCCAAAAGAGGTGATTGCGGTGCTCAGCATGGCTATGGCAAAGGTGCGCCCCAGCACCAGATGCAGCGGCGTGCCTTTGGGCATGATCATGACGACGGTGCCGCTGGCAAGGCTAGTCAAAGCCAGCGCACCGTGCACGGAATAAAGCAGAGGCGCGCTGGCGATAGTACTCAAATTCATGGCTCGCCCCCCGGCGTTGCACTTTGGATCGGGCTGTCATGATTTGGCGTCTGGGCGTTGCGGGCCCGCATGAAGCGGTCAAATTCTTCGCGGTCGCGGGCGCGGCGCAGGCTGTCAATATGCTCGGCAAATTCGCGTTCGGCATCGACAAGTTTGCGGCGCTGCTCTTCGAGCTTGGCGAGTTCAGCTGAACGCCATTCATCAAAGGCGCTGTTGCCCGTTGGTGCTGCGGTGCCGCCACGGCTCCAGCGCGTAGGCATATCCGACCAGCCGCGTGAAAAATCCATGCCGCGAGCCTTGGTGCTGGCCCAGCGCCCGCCCTGCATGCATACGCCCTGCGCGGCATCGACCAGATCGCCATCATGGCCGGTGCGGCGCTGCCACATTTTCAAGGCCAAAATGGCAAGCCCGATCGGCCACCAGATGATGAAGCCTATGACCATGGCAATCAATTCGGCTGGGTGCCAAAAACTTCGCCCTGGCCTGGCCCGGCGGCTGCGAAATTCATCGTTGAAAGTTTGGCTCATGGCGCGCTCCTTGGTGAATGCCAGCCTCAATCTGAATGTAATATACATTAACATTGGCGCAGTGCAAGGGGCTACCTTGTGGGCGACGAAAAAAATTCAAAGGCAAGGCTGCGGTGCCGCGTCACTTAAAAAGTTGCTCGCTGTCTTACGACAAAGCCAGCAGCGCCGCGTTGCCGCCTGCTGCAGCGGTGTTGGTTGAGAGGGATTGCTCGTGGCACAGCCGTTCGAGATCATTTTCTCCCAGCAGGGGGATGATCGGGCCCTGACGGGCGGCCAATTTGCGCAGAAGTTCCTGGGCGATCTCGCGCGGGCCGGCGAAAAGCACCCCGGCCAGATCATCTGCGGCCAGCGG
>DAICZI010000043.1:0-273 GCA_027311205.1 Beijerinckiaceae bacterium
ACCGAATGTCCAGTTGAGATACTCAGGCGCACGGCTGCCGTAGTACGGGTCATAGTAACCGATGCCGGAAGGCGTCCCCGTATAGCCGCTTGTATTCGTGTAACCGGTTCCGTACTGCGGGCCGGAACCCACGCCCGCGCCCAGCGCACGGCTGGACAGCGCGCTCATCAACGAGGTGATCAGCCGTTGTGCCGAAACCAGAACCGCTGAAAACGGCAAGGTCATGGCTCTGCTGCGGCGGTTTGAGTCCGAGGCGGCACGGGAAGCGGCGCG
>DAICZI010000043.1:283-9466 GCA_027311205.1 Beijerinckiaceae bacterium
GCAACGCGCCGCGCCGATACTGAACTGACGGTCTCAGATCAGGAACGTATCTTCATTGACCGGGCAGCCTGAATCTAGCGCCCGGTGAGCCGCAGCGCATTGGCCCGCACCTTCACACGTGCCGGTTTTGACGCAGCTTCCATGATGTGAACCAGTCGATTGGGTACATCATAACCATCAAGCCGACCCGTCCAGAAATTCAGGGCGAGTTTGGCGCCAGCGTGGCTGGCATCGATGGCACCTTCTGTCGAGGCGATGACTTTCTCGCTGACCATGCCAAGGGTTTCAGGTGAAATTTCGCCACTCATGCCATCGCGCACCAAAACGGGGAGCCGCATGGAGATGGTCGCCCATGTGTCAATCGCCGTTTCTGACTGCGCGACCCACAATTTCAGCGCATGAGATTGCCATTTGAAAAATGATTCCATAAGTACCTCCACAATCAATGTGTCCTGTTGTGAACAATTGTCAACCAGACAGGGCAAATACGTGCTCTTTCGGCAGTTCACAAAACCTGCAAACTGGACTAAGCGTGCTCCAGCATTCATAGTCGCGGCCCTTGTGCCTGAAGCTGCGGTTGTGTTCAAGCGGAATGCCGCCCCATGAAAGAATGACTGATGAAAGTTCGAACCTGATGGCCAAGGAAGAATTGCTGGAATTTCCCGGTGCCGTGACCGAGTTGCTGCCTAATGCGATGTTTCGTGTGCTGCTCGAAAATGGACATGAGATCATTGCCCACACGGCAGGAAAAATGCGCAAGAACCGCATTCGCGTGCTGACCGGTGACAAGGTGATGGTGGAAATGACACCCTATGATCTCACCAAGGGACGCATCACCTTCCGCTTCCGCTAAGGGCTAGCCGGGATCGACACCTTCGCAAGGGCTTATCTGGCATGAATGACGCAAGCGCAAAGCTCCAAAAAAGCTGGCGTCCCAAACTGGTGCTGGCCTCAGCCTCGCCGCGGCGCCTGCAATTGTTGCAGCAGATTGGCGTCGAGCCCGATGCGCTGGTGCCGGCCGAAATCGACGAAACTCCCAAAAAGGGTGAGTTGCCGCGCTCCCTGGCAACTAGACTGGCCATGGAAAAGGCGCAAGCTGCCATGAAGCTGGTGAAGGGCCGCCCGGAGTTGGAGGGGGCCTTTATCGTTGCGGCTGATACGGTGGTCAGCGTCGGGCGACGCATCCTGCCCAAATGCGACGCGGCGGCAGAGGCAGCGCAATGTCTGCGGCTGCTGTCGGGCCGGGCGCATCGGGTTTTCACCTCCGTGGTGCTGGTGACGCCCAAAGGCGCGCACCGCCAGAAGCTGGTGAAAACCCGCGTCAGGTTCAAGCGGCTGTCGTCGGCGGAGATGGAGGCCTATGTCTCGTCGGGCGAATGGCGTGGCAAGGCGGGCGGTTATGCCATTCAGGGCCTCGCGGGCGCGTTTGTCGAGGACATCAACGGCTCCTATTCCGCCGTGGTCGGCCTGCCGCTGGTCGATGTCCACCGGATGCTGGTCGGCGATGGTTTTCCAGTGCATGTTGCCTGGCTCAATCATGTGTGAACGATGAGCGAAGATCAGCCCCATAACGATAATCAGCCGCAGCCAAAGCCGGGCAAGCCATGCCCGGTATGCGGCAAGCCGTCGGTTGAAAAGCACAGGCCCTTCTGCTCGTCCCGCTGTCAGGACGTCGATCTCAACCGCTGGCTCTCTGGCAGCTATGCTATCCCCGGCAAGCCAGAGCCGACGGACGAAGAGGATTGATGTAACGCCACGGCATCATTGCGAGCCCCGCGAAGGTATCGTCACCGGCTATAAGATAGCCCGCAAAAAAGGCAGCCCTTGCGAGGCTGCCTTCTTTTTTTGCCAAAATCTCTGCAATCAGCAGGAATAATACATATCGAATTCCACCGGATGCGGGGTCATTTCGGTGCGGTGGACTTCCTGCATCTTCAGCTCGATGTAGCTGTCGATGAAGTCGTCGTTGAACACGCCGCCTTCCTTCAGATAGTCGCGATCCTTCGAGAGAGCGTTGAGCGCCTCGCGCAGTGAACCGCAGACCGTCGGGATTTTCTTCAGTTCCCTGGGCGGCAGTTCGTAAAGATCCTTGTCCATCGCGGCACCCGGATCAATCTTGTTCTTGATGCCATCGAGGCCCGCCATCAGCATGGCTGCGAAGGCGAGATAGGGGTTGGCGGTGGGATCGGGGAAGCGCACTTCAACGCGCTTGGCCTTGGGGTTGTTCGTCCACGGAATACGGCAGGAAGCCGAGCGGTTGCGGGCCGAATAGGCGAGCAGCACCGGGGCTTCATAGCCCGGAACCAGGCGCTTGTAGCTGTTGGTTGACGGGTTGGTGAAACCATTCAGGGACTTGGCGTGCTTGATGATGCCGCCGATGTAATAGAGGCATTCCTGGCTGAGATCGGCATATTTGTTGCCGGCCATCGTCGGCTTGCCGCCCTTCCAGATCGACTGGTGGACGTGCATGCCTGAACCATTGTCGCCATACACTGGCTTGGGCATGAAGGTCGCGGTCTTGCCGTAGCTGTTGGCAACCTGATGGATGCAGTATTTGTAGATCTGCATGTGGTCGGCCATCATGGTGAGCGGGCCGAATTTGAGGCCGAGCTCATGCTGGGCTGAAGCCACTTCATGGTGGTGCTTTTCCACGACCGCGCCCATCTGCGCCATGGAAGCGAGCATCTCGCCACGCATGTCCTGCGCCGAATCAAGCGGCGGCACCGGGAAATAGCCGCCCTTGGTGCGGATGCGATGGCCAAGGTTGCCACCTTCATAGGCGGTGTCGCCATTGGTGGGGAGTTCGAGATGGTCGAGCATGAAGCCGGTGTTATAGGGATCGACCTTGAAACGCACGTCGTCGAACACGAAGAATTCGGCTTCCGGGCCGAAGAAGGCGGTGTCGCCGATGCCGGTCGATTTCAGATAGGCTTCGGCCTTCTTGGCAATCGAACGCGGGTCGCGGTTATAGGGCTGGCCGGTCATCGGCTCAAGAATGTCGCAGGTGATGACCATGGTTGAGGCGGCGAAAAACGGATCCATCGTCGCGGTGGTCGGGTCGGGCATGAGGGTCATGTCCGATTCATTGATGGCTTTCCAGCCAGCGATGGAGGAGCCGTCGAACATCACGCCTTCCGAGAACATCTCCTCGTCAGCGAGCGTCACATCGAATGTGACATGCTGCCATTTCCCGCGCGGGTCGGTGAAACGCAAATCGACATATTTGACATCATTGTCCTTCAGCGCCTTCAAGACGTCCTTGGCGGTCTTCATGGGTTACCCTCTTGGTTGCAGTCTGCTCGCACGAGCAGGGATCTGTTACAATTATGCAGGTCAAGTTGCAAAGCTCAAATCGCGTCTGTTCCGGTTTCTCCGGTACGGATGCGAAGTGCGCTCTCGATGTTGGATACAAAAATCTTGCCATCTCCAATGCGCCCGGTTTGCGCAGCCTTGCGAATGGCCTCAACGGCCAACTCGACGAACTCATCGGCCAGCACCACCTCAATCTTCACCTTGGGCAGAAAGTCGACGACATATTCGGCCCCACGGTAGAGTTCAGTATGGCCTTTCTGGCGACCAAAGCCCTTGGCTTCAATCACGGTTATGCCAAGCATTCCAGCCTCTTGCAGCGCTTCCTTCACTTCATCCAGCTTGAAGGGCTTTATGATCGCCTCGATTTTTTTCATGCGATAACAGCTCCAACGCACCTGTCATGGCAGGCCCCGTTCTACGCTCCTTGAAGCGGAAACCAGCGGGCCTGTCAAAGCCGTATTTATCTGAAGGCCTGCGCTCAATCGTTGCAGGGGTTGAAATTTCGCAGCGCTGTTGCTTAAAAATGAGGCCGAAAGCCTAAAAACAAGGCAACTATCATGCTGATTTTTGTGCGCTTTCGTGCGGCCTATGCCTTGCCAATCGCCACCGGCAAATCCGTGCGCGCGCCCCATTCGGCCCACGAGCCATCATAAAGTGCGCTCACCCGACGTCCGGTCGCCTCGATTCCCAAAGCCAGAATCGCGGCTGAGACACCTGAGCCGCAGGTTGTGATCACGGGGCGGTCAAGATCAACCCCGGCCGCGCTGAAGGCAGCCTCGATCGCCTCGGGCGATTTCAACTGGCCGTCAGCAATCAGTTCAGCGAAGGGCAGGTTGGCTGCACCGGGCATGTGCCCAGCCCGCACGCCAGGGCGCGGCTCGGGTGCCTGGCCTTCAAAGCGCGCGGCAGGACGGGCGTCCACCACTTGTGTCCTGCCGCCAGCCAGCGCTTGTTGAACGTCGCTGACGCCCGCCAAAGCGCTGTTGTCGAGGCGCGCGGTAAAATGCCGGGTTTGCAGCTTCACCATGCCATCCTCGGTCGGGCGGCCTTCTGCAAGCCATTTCGGCATGCCGCCTTCAAGCAGGAAAACTTCCCCGACGCCAAAGGTCTTCAGCATCCAGCGCACGCGCGGCCCGGAAAACAGGCCCGCGCCATCATAAACGATGATGCGCATGCCATCGCCAATGCCCAGCATCCGCATTTGCGACGAGAATTGCACAGGGCTCGGCATGGAATGGGGCAGGCCCGTCGTGGTATCGGCAATGGTGTCGATATCGAAAAACACCGCGCCGGGGATATGGGCTGCCAGATATTCAGCTTTGGCGTCGCGGTTGGCGTCCGGCAGGTACCACGAGCCATCGACGATGACCATGCCGGGCGACCCCAGTCGCTGGGCCAACCACGCAGTCGAGACAAATATTTCAGGTGCGGCAGCCGCGAGCATGTGGGTTTCCGTAGGTTGGGGTTGACGCTCAGCTTGACGGTTTCGAAGGGCTCATCACGCCGGTGATATCGACGGTGGATTTTGCTTCCATCCAGCCGGGAACCGGCAGCGATTTTGTCCGCAGGAATGCCGGGTTGAACAGTTTGGAAGCGTAGCGATTGCCAGAATCGCACAGGATGGTTGCGATGGTGTGGCCCGGCCCGAGAATTTTCGCCAGTCTTATCGCGCCTGCGACATTGATGCCCGAGGAGCCGCCGAGCAGCAGACCTTCGTGCTCGGCAAGATCAAATACAATGTCGAGCGCCTCTTCATCGGTGATGAGGAAGGCATGATCGACGGGCGCATTGACGAGGTTGGCGGTGATGCGGCCCTGGCCAATGCCCTCGGTGATGGAGGATCCCTCGGATTTCAGCGACCCATGCGCATAAAAATGATAAAGCGCCGAGCCAAACGGGTCAGCCAGCGCAATCTGGATGGCGGGATTGGCAGCCTTCAGCGCCATGCCAACGCCTGCCAGGGTGCCACCGGAGCCCACCGAGCACACGAAGCCATGCAGGCGCCCTTGCGTCTCCGCGATCAATTCAGGGCCGGTCGTTTCAAAATGGGCGCGCCGGTTATCGGTATTGTCGAACTGATTGGCCCATATCGCCCCTTGCGGGTGGCTGGCTGAAAGCTGATCGGCCAGGCGACCCGACAGCTTCACATAATTGTTGGGGTTGGCGTAGGGCACGGCAGGAACCTCAATGAGCTCCGCGCCTGAGAGCCGCAGCAGGTCCTTCTTTTCCTGAGATTGGGTATCGGGAATGACGATGACGGTCTTGAAGCCCATGGCATTGGCAACGAGCGCAAGCCCAATGCCGGTATTGCCCGCCGTGCCCTCGACGACGATGCCGCCAGGTTTCAATTGCCCGCGCTCGACGGCCCCAAGAATGATCGATTTGGCTGCGCGGTCTTTGACCGAACCGCCGGGGTTCATGAATTCGGCCTTGCCCAGAATGGTGCAGCCGGTCAGCGCCGAGGCGCGCTTGAGCTTGATCAGCGGCGTATGGCCGATGGCTTTGATGACATTTTCGACGGGCGACATGGTGTTTTCCGTGCAGATTCGAGCAGGCTGCTGATCTTATGAACCGTCCGCGCGCCTTTTGACAACAACAAAGCGGGCTGCACGCAGCGCCATCAGGTGCGGGAAATCAGTTCCCGGGAGACCTGATGCCGCTGCGTGTCGAGATCAGACGTGCTTTGTGTCGAAAATCATCAAATCAACGCCGCCATCAGCAAAATTGCCGAGATCGCCCGCTGTCGCCTGACCTTCAGGTGAGGCCAGTGCCGCGCCGATGGCCGCAGCGCTGTCAAATTCCAGAAGGGCCACAAGATGAATATTGCCCGGCGCGACCGGCAAACCGACGGTGCCCGTGCTCACCTCGTAACTGCGCAGGCCCTTGATCTTTTTGGCCAGCGGCACATGAGTTGCATAATAATAGGCGTCAAATTTTGCAGGGTCTTTCGGGGTTTTATAAATTGCCACCAATTTTGCCACGTCGCGTCCTCCGATTTTGTCTTGTGCGCAACTAATGTGGTGAATTTGCCCGTGTGTGTCAATCAAGCAGTTCATAGGCGGGCAGGGTCAGGAATTCGGCAAAGTCAGGGGCCAGCGACATCTCGCTGAACAGCTTGATGGCGTCGCCAAACCGCCCCCTGTCAAAGGTCTCCGCCCCGATGGTCGCGCGCAGTTGCGCCATCTCGTCGTCAAGCGTGGCCGAAAACAGGGCAGGGGTTACCACCTGGCCATCATTGAGCTTGGCTTTGAGATGAAGCCATTGCCAGATTTGCGCGCGCGAAATCTCGGCGGTAGCGGCATCTTCCATCAGATTGTACAGCGGCACGGCACCGCGTCCGCGCAGCCAGGCCTCGATATATTGCACGCCAACGCGGATGTTCTCGCGCAGGCCCGCTTCCGTGCGCTCGCCCTTGTGGACTTGCAGCAGCGCATCGGCTGAGGCTTTGACATCGTCACGCATCACGGAAAGCTGGTTGGGGCCGGTCAGCATCCGGTCAAAAACCGTGCGAGCCACCGGCACCAGATCGGGATGGGCGACCCAGGTGCCATCATGACCGTTCCTCGCCTCGCGCTCCTTGTCAGCAGTGACCTTGGCGAAGGCGGCAGCATTGGCAGCGGCATTGCCCTTCACCGGGATTTGCGCCGCCATGCCGCCCATGGCAAAAGCCCCGCGCCGATGGCAGGTTTTGATCAGCAGCGCTGAATAGGCGGCGAGAAAATCGCTCGCCATGGTCATGGCACTGCGGTCAGGGGTCAGAAACTCCGGCCGACGCCCCAGGCGCTTGATGAACGAGAAAATATAATCCCAGCGCCCGCAATTGAGGCCGGCCATGTGCTGGCGCAACTCGTAGATAATCTCGTCCATCTCGAACGCGGCGGGCAAGGTCTCGATCAGCACCGTCGCCTTGAAAGTGCCGACTGGAATGCCAAGGCACTCCTGAGCCATGACAAACACCTCATTCCACAGCCGCGCCTCAAGATGGCTTTCCATTTTGGGCAGATAAAACGCGACGGTCGCGCCCTTGGAGATCATCGCCTTGGCATTGTGGAACGCATAAAGCCCGAAATCAAACAACGAACCCGACATGCGTGCGCCATCAACGGTGACATGGCGCTCGGTCAGATGCCAACCGCGTGGGCGCACCATAAGCAGGGCAACCTTGTCCTTGAGCTTGTAGGCCTTGCCGGACTGCGGGTCGACAAAATCAATGGAACCCGTCCAGCGATCCTTCAGATTGGCCTGACCCTCGATCATGTTGGCCCAGACGGGCGACGTCGCATCCTCGAAGTCGGCCATGAACACGTGCGCGCCGCTGTTGAGAGCATTGACGATCATTTTGCGGTCAACCGGGCCGGTGATTTCGACACGCCGGTCGAGGAGATCATGCGGCAACGGCGCAATGCTCCATTTGCCCTCGCGCACGGATTTGGTCGCGGCGAGAAAATCCGGGCGCTCACCCGCATCAAACAGCTTCTGGCGCTCCATGCGCGCAGCCAGCAGGCTGATACGGCGGGCGTCGAATTTGCGGTGTAATTTTCCAAGAAAGGCCAAAGCGGCGGGGGTGAGAATTTCCGCCTGGCGTGGCACGGGCGTGCCGAGCACTTTCACGTCTGCGCTATCGTTGCTGGTTATACGCTCGGCCATCGCAATCATCTCCCACGTGACAATGCCCGTCTGCAATCATGGCAAAAACATGAGCCCAACATGGCAGTGGCGCGGCGATGTGGGCGCAATCGCGGGGCTTGTCAAGGCGCGATCTCAACGCCTTTGGTGTAACGCGTTTTCCGTCTGACCCGCCGCTGACCATTGCGGCCGATATCCGGCCGCCAAAGCCAAAATCGTTGAAGGGGGCGTCAATACAACCACTTCCATGTCATCGGGTAGATCCTTGACCTGGCGATAGCCAGCAAAGCTCCACAGCACGGCCCTCTGCTGTTGCACGGCGTAGGGCTGCGCGCCCAGCGCAAACATTGCCCCTTCAGGCAGGTGCTGCCATGGCGCGAGAAAGGTGCGCTTGCGTGCCCCCTGAAGCCGTTCGCGATGCAGCAGCTCATCAAGGGCTGGCGCGGACTTGACGCCCAAGGCGTCACGAAAAGCCGTTGCCGCCGCCCGGCGGCACTCAAAGCAGGGCCGGTGGCCCGCCGCCAGGCCGGTGACTTCGTCGAGAAAGAAAAGTTCGGTATAGCCCTGGCCCCAGACGTCTCGCTGACGGCCCTTGAAATCGCACACGCAGATCAGCCATTGCCGACTTGCCCAGCGCCTCGTGCCGAGCGTTTTGCCCTCAAGATGAAATCGCCCGCCACGATTGCCCATCATGGTGCCGCGCGCCGCAATCTTCTGCAACGCACCAAAAGGATCAACCCTGTTCTGCAGGGGCCGAGCCGCTCCGGGCTCAGCGTACATTGATTATTTCGACCCCGCTGCCGCGCGCGACATTGTCGTTGCCATCCCGCGAACTGCCGATGTCGTCGAGGTGATAGGCGTCATCGCGAAAATGCGTCACGCCATTGCGATCAGCCCAGCCGGTCATATAGACCCAGATCACCGGCACGGCATGCGGCAGGTTGATGGTTTGCTGCTTGTTGGTGCTGATCGACACATTCAGCGCGTGCGGCGACCACGAACCTTCAGGCGAGCCACCGACGCCCTGCAACAGCCATGATGCCAGATTGTTGACATTCTTGATACGCACGCAGCCGTGTGACCGAAACCGATCCTGCAGCGAAAACAGCCCGCGCTCGTCAGTGTCGTGCATGTAGACCTCTTCCTTGTTGAACATCTGGATGCGCAACTGGCCAAGCGCGTCATGGACGCCTGAATCCTGCCGGAAGATATGGTTGGACGCCTGATCACTATACCAATCAATTG
>DAICZI010000440.1 GCA_027311205.1 Beijerinckiaceae bacterium
CCGCGATAGGGGTTGAGCGATTGCTCGAAGCTCAGGTCGGGCGAGTCGTTGCGGGTCATCACCTGACGCGGGCGCTCCAGTGTCACCTGCGTCACAAATTTTTCCAATCCGGCGAGGTTTTGCCAGCCATCATCAACCGGCTCACGTCCGTAGGGCTCGAAGCGCCCGCTGGCATTGCTTGGCGCGCCGCGCCCGCGCCGACGGCTGGCATCAAGCAAGGTCGGCTCTGTCAGAGATGAGTTCTTTGCATCGTATGGCATGGTGCGAGCCCAAAAGAATGAGAACAAAGCAGCAATACGAAACAAATAAGGAACAAAAATCCGCCTGTCAAGGCTCTTGTGGAAAAGGTTCTGGGGGAAAAGTTTCCGCATCGCCTCACTGTGCCGCATCACATGCCGGTTTCGAGGATGGCGCGTTTGGCAATTGCGCCAGCGCCCGCTATGGGAAACGATGCTGTCGCTTTTGATTTATTGTGAGGGTTCCGAGGCCGTTGCCGCGCCGAAGCTTGTGCGCGCTCTATCGGCTTTGGTGCCGGGGGTGGTGCGGGGATTGATGGCCGATGTGCATTTGCTGACGCCTGCCTCGGAGGTCTACGAGGCCATTGCCGCTGAGGCTGGCTTGCATCACCTCACGGACGAGGCCGACGGGTTTGGCCGAAGCCTTGGAGCGTTGAAGGGGCCATGGTGCCTGGCGCTGGCGGGGGATCAGCGGGCGGATGGCGCTTTGTTCGATGCGCTTGAAGCATTTATTGCCGGGCCGCAGCGCGCTGCGCTGCTGCGTTCAGCGCCGCAAAATCTGGCGCAGCGCCTGCTGCCCACGCTGGCACCCGTCAGCGGTCTGCTCTGGCATCGCGCGCAACTCGCGGCGGCTGTGCCGTCCTCATGGTCAGCGCTGCGCGCGGCTTTGAGGCCACGCCAGACGTTGCCAGCCCGCACCTATCCTCTGTGAAAGGCCGGTGTGGCCTATTGGCCGAAGGTGTTGCAGCTATCGATTTGCCCGGTCTTCAGGCCGGTTTTCAGCCAGAACACCCGCTGCGCCGAGGTGCCATGCGTGAAACTGTCGGGCACGGCATAGCCCTGCGCCTGCTTTTCCAGCCGGTCATCGCCAATGGCGGTGGCGGTGGCGACGGCTTTTTCGACATCGCCGGGCTGGAGAATGTGCCATTTGGCATCGGCATTGGCGGCCCAGACACCGGCCAGACAGTCGGCCATCAGTTCGACACCCACCGAAAGGCGGTTGGATTCGGCATCGCTCGAGGCGCGCTGCTGGGCAGCTTGCACGCGCGGCAATATGCCGAGCAAGTTTTCGACATGATGGCCGATTTCATGGGCAATTACGTAGGCATAGGGAAAATCGCCGCCGCCGCCGTATTTGGTGCGCATGTCGTCAAAGAACGAGGTGTCGAGATAGACTTTCTGGTCAACCGGGCAATAGAACGGGCCCATCGAGGCCTGGGCCTGACCACCGCAGGCTGATTGCGTCACGCCATTATAAAGCACCAGTTTGGGGTCGACATAGGCAATGCCCTTTTGCTCAGGCAAAACCTTGGCCCAGACCACCTCGGTTTCGGCCAGAATGGCGGAAACAAACCGCCCGGTCTTGTCGTTCGGAGATGCGCCGTTGCCGGGGGCCGAAGCGGTTTGGGTGACGCCCGAAGAGTCGCCCTGCAACATTTGCGCGCCGCCGATCAGCATGCGTGGATCAATATGGAAAAACCACGAAACCAGGCCAATGGCGATCATCGCGCCCAGTCCAAGATGGCCACCGCCACCAAGGCCGGGGATGCCAACGCTTGAAGAATCGCCGCGCCGATCCTCGATATTGGCCGATTGCAGGTCTTCAAGTTCCATGGCTTGCCCTCATTGTGCCCGGAGTATCAGCCCCATCCATAGCAGCGCCCCGGCGCTTGCCGCAAGATTGCTGACGACGGATTGCCGACGATCGGGCCAGCCCGTCCCCACAGTTGCGGTGCAGAGG
>DAICZI010000441.1 GCA_027311205.1 Beijerinckiaceae bacterium
TTCCACCTGCGGCTAGGGATGCTGCCGACGCTGGCGGCGGCCGGGGCTGCAGGCATTGGCCTGCGGGCCGTAGGATTGGTGTGAAAGGGCGACAGCGACGTCGCTGGATGGCGGCAAGGGGCCCGCCATCCCAGGCTGATGTCTGCCTGTTTCAACTGGCCACCGCCGCACCGCTACTTCCCGCCTTTCCATGCCTTGAACCCGTATGTCTCGAATATTTTCAAAGCCGACGGGCTGGCGAGATAGTGCGCCCAGAGCAGGCCCGCTTCAGGGTGCGCAGCGTCTTTCACGACAGCGCTGGCGTAGATGGCGGTCGTATTCTGCGCGGCGGGAATATCGACATGGCCAATGGCGTGGCCCACCTGCTCCTGAAAAATAGCTTCTGATTTCCACGTCACCCCGGCATCGGCCAGCCCCTGCATCAGATAAAGCGGCGTCTGGCGATGGTGGACGTGGGTGAGAATGGTCGCGCCGCTTTTGACCTTGTCACCATAGACAACGTCGGACAAAGCCTGCCCGCCCGCCTTCACCAGCGAGGCCTTGATCTGCCGCGCGACGCCCTCCCAGGCGGGGTTGGGCATGGACAGGCGCACATCCGGCTTGCCAAGATCAGCGAGCGTGGCAATGTGGGCGCGATTGCCCTTGTCGATCATGATGGTCAGGTCATTGCTGACATAGGGAATGGGCGCGCCGGTCAAAGTGCCAGCCGTGATCGCGGCTTTGACCTTTTTCAGCCCCGCCGCAAACACATCGGGCTTGACGGTCATGGTGAAATTGCCCAGCGTTATGGTGCCGCCAGCCTTCATCTGCCGCAGCAGGATGCCGGGTGGCAACGTCTCGTAAAACACCTTCCCCTTGAATTCGGGGTGCTCCTGCGCGAACTGCGCTACCAGCGGGGCCATGGCAAAATAATAGTTGCCCGCGACAAAGATCACCAGCTTCGCGCCCACCGGATTGCCGTGGAAATCCGCCAGAACATTAACTTCCGGCACGGTGAATTGCAGCCCCTTGTCAACAGCGGGCGCATTGGCCCCGCCCTGCCACGGTGGGAAAACCGCACCCCGATAATGTGGCGGGCTGGCCTTGCCAGTCGGTGCCACCGACGTCGCGGCATGGCCCGCACTCACGCCGAGGCCGAAGAACGCAGCGACAAGCGCTGCGCATGACATTCTTTGCCTGCGTGACATGATGGCCTCCCCCGGGGCGACCTCTGACGGGTCATACGGCGCATATTAGTGAATGATAATTTGCGAATTCAAGCTTTATTTTCAACGCCGCTCGCCGTGATCGCTCCTAACGGAACGGCGGCTCGTCAAAACTGCGCAGTTTGCGTGAATGCAGACCGGTGCGGTTGGCGCGCAAGAGATCAAGCGCCGCGAGGCCGATGCGCAGGTGCTCGCTGACGGCACGCTCATAAAACGCGTTGGCGGCGCCGGGCAGCTTGATTTCACCATGCAGCGGCTTGTCGGAAACGCAGAGCAGGGTGCCATAGGGCACGCGCAGCCGGAACCCCTGCGCGGCAATGGTGCCAGATTCCATATCGACCGCAATGGCGCGCGATTGATTGATACGGCGGCGCTCCTGACTGTAGCGCAGTTCCCAGTTGCGGTCGCCATAGGTGACGACGGTGCCGGTGCGCAGCCGTTGCTTCAGGGCCTCGCCGCGATCGCCGGTGACACGCGCTGCCGCCTCCTGCAACGCCACTTGCACCTCCGCCAGGGCCGGGATCGGCACGGCAGGCGGCAGCAGCGCATCGAGAATGTGGTCCTCGCGCAGATAGGCATGGGCCAGCACATAATCGCCAATATGCTGGGACTGCCGCAGGCCGCCGCAATGGCCGACCATCAGCCAGCAATGCGGACGCAGTACCGCCAGATGATCGGTGATGTTTTTGGCATTGGACGGGCCAACGCCGATGTTGATGAGGCTAACACCCTGACCATCCTCGCGCAGCACATGATAAGCGGGCATCTGC
>DAICZI010000442.1 GCA_027311205.1 Beijerinckiaceae bacterium
AATTGAAGGTCGGTGTCGTGTCTGAAACCTGCCCTACAGCAAGATGATCGCCAAGGAGGTCGCCGACCACCGCCGGTTCCACCGCGACTACCTGCGCGCCTGCACCGGTGGTGGCGCGCCGATGCCCGAGGCGGTGGCGCAAAAGCTCCAGGACAAATGCGGCCTTGGCTTCATGGAAGGCTATGGCATGACCGAGACGATGGCGCCGACCCACCTCAACCCGCCAGCAGCCATGAAAAAACAATGCCTTGGCATTCCGATGTTTGATGTCGATGCTCGCGTAATTGACCCCGTGACCCTGGCCGAACTCCCGCAGGGCGAGGTGGGCGAGATCATTGTCGCCGGCCCGCAGATCATGCAAGGCTATTGGCAGCGCCCCGATTCCAATGCCTCATCCTTCATCGAGCGCGACGGTCGGCGGTTTTTGCGCACTGGAGATCTGGGCCGTGTCGATGAAGACGGCTATTTCTTCATGGTTGACCGGTTGAAACGCATGATCAACGCCTCCGGTTTCAAGGTCTGGCCAGCCGAAGTCGAGAGCATTCTCTATCACCACCCCGCCATAGCCGAAGCCTGCATCATCTCGTCACCCGATCCGCATCGCGGCGAAACCGTGAAGGCCATGGTGGTGCTGAAGCCGGAAGCGCGTGGCAACACCGATGACGAGGCGATCATCGAATGGGCGCGCACGCAAATGGCCACCTACAAGGCCCCGCGCATGGTGGAATTCGTGGAAAGCCTGCCCAAATCCGCCACCGGCAAAGTAGCCTGGCGCGCCTTGCAGGATCAGGAAAACGCAAAAGCGAAGCATTGAGCGGGTAGTTGTACCTGGCTGACGCGAATTGCGCTGTCGGTTGCCACGTTGCTTCAGGCCGCAGACTCCAGGTTTGGCGTTGACGGTGATTGTGCTTCAACGCGCCCTCATGGCGAGGAACGAACTATCCAGCGGGCTCGTTGAAACCCTGGATCGCTTCACTTTGCGTCGCTCCGGGTCGCAAGGGTGGGCAAGGCCGTGTGATGGCCAGCAACCCAAGGGGTTGTGGTATCGGATATTAAACTTTAGTCGTTGACTTTATGTGTAATATCGCTCATCTTTTTGCTTGTTCGCTTGGCGGTCCGCCAGACTTGTCCAGCGCCACACCAAAGCGCTTGCAACAATCGCGGCCATGAAACTGCGTCACAAGATGAAGTCAAATGTCCGATCAAAGACAAGCGCCGTCTTGCAGGAGGACGCCATGTCTATAATCCAGTTGTCACGTTTCAAGTCGAATAACGCGGAAGAAATGAAAAAAATTGGCAAACAAGCCAAGGCCTTGTTTGAAAAGCATGGTGCTGAAACTTTACATGGCCACATATTTCATTCAGGTCCCTTCGCCGGTGAGTGGCTGATCACGACACGCTACGCAAGTTGGGAAGCCTATGGCAAAGCGCAAGGCGCACTGGCCAAAGATCCGGCCTGGGCAAAGCAGCTAGGGCATTTGAGCACCGTGGCCGAACTGACGGCACGCAGCCTCGCGGTCGAAGTTGATCTTTGACATTTTGAAGCTGAAACACAAACCAAGCCCCGGCGGCTGGGATGCCGGGGCCCTTGAATCAACCACGCCCCCTCACGCCTTTCCGCCGCCCATCTCGTCTTCAATGTGCACTTGAATGATGTCGGCAAACGAGCTTTCGGCCTTGAAACCCAGGGCCAGGGCGCGCGCGGGGGTGAAGTTTTGCGGCCAGCCGCTGACGATTTTGGCGATGGCATCGTCGGGCTCAAGGCGCACCAGACTGAGGGCCGAGGCCCCGGCGATATCGCGCAGCGCTTCAAGTTGCTCGGCGACGGTCACCGACAGTCCCGGCAATGTGATGTTCGGCCTGGTGCCGAGTGCTCCTTTGGGCAAAGCTGCGGCATGCAGCAGAAATCCCAGCGCGGCGCGCGGCGAGGCGTGCCAGTGGCGCACATCGACACTCACCGGCAGCACCGCAGGC
>DAICZI010000443.1 GCA_027311205.1 Beijerinckiaceae bacterium
CCGCGCGCACCGCGCTGATGACATCGCCCAGCGCCAGATTGTGCAGCAGCAGGCGTCGGGCGCTGGCCTGAATTCTGATCTGGCGGGCCGCGCCGCCAAATATAATGACGTCGGCAACGCCCGGAACGCTGAGCAGTTGCGGGCGCAAGGTGAAGCGGGCGGCATCATCCAGGGCCATGGGTGACAGACTTGTGCTGGTGAGACCAATTTGCATCACCACACTGGTGGCACTTGTGAGCGGCAGCAGATGTGGTGGATCCGCGCCCTGCGGCAAGCGCGCCGCCAATTGCGACAAACGTTCATTGACCAATTCGCGGGCCCGCCAGACATCAATCTTGCCAGCAAAAATCAGATTGACCATGGACAGGCCTTGCAAGGATTTTGAACGCATCGAAACGAGTCCGAGTGTTCCACCCAACGCGGCTTCAACCGGGCCGGTTACCAAACGCTCAACCTCGCCAGCGCTGAATCCCGGGGCCTCGGTCGCCACTATTGCCATGGGCGGGGCAAATTCGGGAAAGACGTCATATTGGGCACGCGTTAGGGCTAGGACGCCATAGGCCAACAGCAGCACGGCGACCGCAAATACTGCGCCGCGGTGGCGCAGGCTTGTCTTGATGAGCTTTGTCAGCATGGAGATGGGCCAGGTGGAACTGGCAGCAAGGCATCAGTCATCGCACTCCGGCGGGTCTTTACAGCTTGTGGCAATCGCGTGTGGCAGGAGTTCTTGCGAGAGCAACAATTGCGCGCCACCGGTAACCAAATTGTCACCCGCCTGAAAATCCGTGCCCGCCAGATATTGCCCTGCCAAAATCCTGGCAGCTACTTGCCGACGCTGGAATAGGCCAGGCTGCAATTCCACATAGGCCCAGCGTGCACCGGCATACCAGAGCACGGCGCGCATTGGTATCAAAAGGGCGCGGCTTGTGCTGGCAAGGGGCAGTTGGGCACTGGTGACAAAGCCTGCGGGCAGCGAGGCCGGAGCCACGTAATAAAACGGCCTGCCATTCATCAGGGGATCAACAGCCCGCCCCGGGCCAATCAAATGCGAAGTCACCATGGAGCCATCTATGGCAGCAAGACGGATGTCGGTTGGTATTGCCCCCTTGAAACTATTGGGAAAAATCACCGAAACCAGCTGTTTGTCACCGTGTTGGAGCGCCATGAGGTTGGCTCTGTTAGTCGCCAGTTCCTGGCCATATTGCTGGATAATGGTAGCACGGATCATTTCGACGCGGGCGGTCGTCGATGCGACGAGGGCACCTGCCGCCACGCTGGCGGCTTTACTGTCCTGCAAAGCCTGCACTGAAACGGTTTGATGCGCATTGAACAGGCCAAAGTCGCGATTGTAACGCGCGATGAGATTGGTGCTATTTGCCTCTGCGGCCGTCGCATCCGCCTCGGCCTTGGCGAGCCGCTCGCGCAGGGCAATCAATGGTGTGATGTCGAGCGCCCGTACAAATATCTGACGCGTCGGGGTAAATGGCACGGGTTGCAATTTTGTAGTGGTGATTTTCTCTGCCGCGATTTGGGCAGGGGAAAGCCTGACTTCACCAAACGACGGCTTTGGCGTGGAAGCACGCGCAGCACAACAACCCAACGCGAAAATGGACAGCATGCAGGCCAAGACTTGGCGAGAAGGCAGCAATCTCAACCTCATGGAATCATGTCAGCCGAGCGAAACACATTGCACGCCGACAAGTGATAGTCAATTTATCAGCTCCCATCGCGCCGGGAAGTGACGCAAACCAACCATCAGGCTATGGCCAGTTCTACGTATGAATTCAAACTGGCTGCGCACCGTTGCGTCACCTGACTGTCAACACTTCGACCGACCCATGAGCGCCATTTTGAACAAAAGGACAGTTTCGCATAAGGGGCTTTGGCCTGGCGGGCAGGGCTGGATTTTTGTACCAAGGCATAGCGTCGCTGAATCTTCATTATTGATATTTATAGGATAGGGGGGTATGT
>DAICZI010000444.1 GCA_027311205.1 Beijerinckiaceae bacterium
AACGCGGCTTCGTCTATGTGAAAATGTAAACCCAGCGGTCCAGGTCTTTGACTGTACGATCTCTTTGACACTTCGCGCTGCCCGTGATCCCGCCTTCCTCGGCGCGCGCCCGGCCGGAATTGCCTCAAGCCGGGCTTTGGAAATGCAGCACTTTGCCTGATGGACAATCAAAAAGCGCGCCGGTTTCCTGCCAGTCTGGCAGCAACATGGTGACCAGTTGCGGCGCGATCGATTAGGGCGGAGCCAAATCTTCGGGGTCTTCATCTGGCATGGCAGCAGCGCGCATTCGGGTGCGCAGCGGGCCGGGATTGACCAGCATGATCTTGAGGTTGGTCAGCATGGTCTCGGCGGCATAGGTGCGCCCGAGCATTTCCAGAGCAGCCTTCGAGACTGCATAGGGCCCCCAATAAGCGAGGGCTTTAGCGCGGTGCGCAACGCCGCTGGAAAGCATGATCACGCGCCCTGCCGCGCTTTTGCGCAAGGGCAAATCCAGCGCGCGAATGAGCCGCCAGTTGGCCGTGACATTGACCGCCATCACCGCGTCGAAGCGCTCGGGGTCGATATGGCCGAGCGGCGATAGTATCCCCAAAATGCCAGCGTTGGCGACCAATCCGTCGAGCCTGCCCCAGCGTTCGAAAATGCTGGCACCCAAGCGATCCAGCCCGTCATAATCCTTGATATCGCAAGGCACGAGCGTACACGCGCCGCCAAGCGCGCGGATTTCGTCGTCAAGCTCTTCCAGCGCCCCCTGCGTGCGGGCCAGAGCCATGACATGCGCGCCGCGCCGGGCCAACTCAAGCGCCACCGCTTTGCCGATGCCACGCGACGCCCCGGTCACCAGCACCACACGTCCGGCGCAATCCTTGTTCTGCATGGTAAAGATGGCCCTGTCTGGTTAGCTGGCTTCGGCCAGCAGCGGGAATTTTTGAAGCTTGGCATCGCTGCCCATATCGGTCAGCTTGGTCGGGTAATCGCCGGTGAAGCAATGGTCGGTGAATTGCGGCATGGCATTGTTGCGGCCCGCTTCGCCCACCGCCCGATAAATACCATCGACAGACAGGAATGCCAGACTATCGCAGCCGATATATTGACGCATTTCTTCAAGACTATGGGTTGCGGCCAGCAATTTGTCGCGTGTGGGTGTGTCGATGCCGTAATAATCGGGATGGCGGATCGGCGGGCAGGAAATGCGGAAATGCACTTCCTTCGCACCAGCCTCACGCAGCATTTTGACGATTTTCACGGATGTCGTGCCGCGCACAATCGAGTCATCAATCAAAACGACACTTTTGCCCTCGACCACGCAGCGGTTGGCACTATGCTTCATGCGCACGCTCTGTTCGCGCCCGCTTTGGCTCGGCTGGATGAAGGTGCGCCCGACATAATGGTTGCGGATGATGCCGAGTTCAAACGGCTGCCCGGTGCCCTGTGCATAGCCGATGGCAGCAGGCACGCCCGAATCAGGCACAGGCACTACCACATCGGCCCTGACTGGAGCCTCGCGTGCCAGTTCCAACCCCATGCGTTTGCGCACATCATAGACCGGGCGGCCATGCACGATGGAATCAGGGCGCGAAAAATAGACATATTCAAAAATACAGGGCCGCATGGGTTGGCGTGGGAAGGGCCGCAGGCTCTCGATGCCATCCTTGGAAATCACCACCATCTCGCCGTTTTCGACATCGCGGATGAACTTGGCACCGATAATGTCGAGGGCGCAGGTCTCGGACGCCAGAATGTATTTGCCGTTGAGTTCGCCCAGCACCAGGGGCCTGATGCCGAGAGGGTCACGCACCCCGATAAGCTTCTTATTGGTCAGGAGCACCAGCGCATAGGCCCCTTCAAGCTGATGCAAAGCTTCAGTCAGCCGATCGATGATGCGGTTGCGGCGGCTGCGCGCCACCAGATAAAGGATCACTTCAGTGTCGGAGGTAGATTGGAAAATCGCTCCCTCGCGCACCATCT
>DAICZI010000445.1 GCA_027311205.1 Beijerinckiaceae bacterium
GCATCCATGTCGCGCATGATGTGGCGAGCGGCCTGGCGCTGGCCACCACGCTCGCCCAGCGCATGGGCGTCAGCGAAATCATGGTCGTGGGGGGCGGGGTGCTTTATGAAGCGCTGATCTCCAGCGCGTCACGCCTGATCATCACCGAGGTTGTGGCCGATGTCAGCGGCGATGTTCTGTTTCCCCCGATCGAGCCAGCCCTCTGGCACTTGGCAGCGCGCTCGGAACTGCAACGCGGGCCGCGCGATGATTTTGGCTGGCGGCATGCTTCTTACACACGCATTGCGGCCCATGCCCCGCTCGCCTATAAGGCGTCAACCTAGCCTCCCCAAAATTGGATAAACGATCTTATGCCCTGGACTCCCCCGAATGATGGAAATGGCGGCAAAGGCCCGGTGCAAGGCCCATGGGGCCAGATCCCGCGCCCGCCAGGCGGTGGCGGCAGCGGCGGCGGTGGCGGCAGTGAGCCGCCGAATTTCGATGATGTGCTAGAGCGCATGGGCCAATTCTGGCGTGGATTGGCGCCCCATGGCGGCCTTTCCGGCCCTGGCATCGTGTTGCTGGTGCTGGCAGGGCTGCTGTTGTGGGCGTTCACCGGGTTTTACACGGTTGGTGCCAATGAAGTCGGCCTCAACCTGCATTTTGGCCGCTATATTGGAAAGACCGGGCCAGGCCTGAATTACAATTGGCCCTATCCGGCAGGTTCCGTTGTCAAATTGCCGGTCACCGACCGCAATTCGATCGATATTGGCGAGCGCACCGGGCGCGGCGGCACGGCCGAAGACGTGCCCTCCGAAAGCCTGATGCTGACCGGCGACGAAAACATCGCCGACGTCAAATTCCGAGTCATCTGGCAGATTGATCCGGCCCATCCGGAAGATTACGCCTTCAACCTCGCCAACCGCGTCGGCACGGTCAAGGCCGTTGCCGAAAGCTCGATGCGCGAAATCGTCGGCAAGAGCGAAATCCAGAAGCTGCTCACTGTTGACCGCACGCGGGTCGAGAGCCAGGCCCAGGATCTGACGCAGGCAACGCTTGATCAATACAAGGCGGGCATCCTGATTTTGCAGGTGCAGTTGCTGTCGGTTGATCCGCCCCAACAGGTCATCGCCGCCTTCAAGGACGTCACCGCCGCGCAGCAGGACATGCAGCGCCTGCAAACCGAGGCCGATGCCTATCGCAACAAGGTGGTGCCTGAGGCGCGCGGCGCGGCAGCGGCCATCGTGCAGTCGGCCAAAGCCTACCGCGAGCAGACCGTGGCGCAGGCAACCGGTGAAGCCTCGCGGTTCTCGCAGATTGATACCCAATACAAGCTCGCGCCTGATTTGACCCGGCAGCGGCTTTATCTTGAGACCATGGAAACAGTTCTGGGCGGTGCCAAAAAGATCATTCTTGATCCCTCGGTCGGCAAGGGCGCAGTGCCCTACCTGCCCTTGAACCAGATTTTCAACAATGGAGCCGCAAAATGAACCGCAACGGTCGATGGCTGATCCTCACCCTTGTGGCCATTTTTGTGCTGGTGTTGCTCAGGGCCTGCCTGTTCACGGTATCGCAAATTGAAGAAGCGCTGGTGCTGCGCTTTGGCGAACCGGTGGCAGGGCGGGGGCTGATCACCACGCCCGGCCTGCATTTCAAATATCCCTTCATCGAGACGGTGGTGTTTCTCGACCGGCGAATTCTTGATCTGGAAAGTGACAAGCAGGAAGTGCTGGCTTCTGACAACCAGCGGCTCGAAGTGGATGCCTTTCTGCGCTATCACATTGCCGATCCGCTGAAATTCTACCAGACCGTCGGCAATGTCGACCGCGGCAACAATCAGTTGAGCACCATGCTGAATTCGGCCATGCGCCGGGTGCTCGGCAATGTCACCTCAACCGAAATCATCAGCGGCGAGCGCGTCGTGCTGATGGGCAAAATCCGCGATGAGGTGAACTCGCAGGGTGCGCGGCTTGGTGTTGCCG
>DAICZI010000446.1 GCA_027311205.1 Beijerinckiaceae bacterium
GACGCCATAGTCATTGGTGCCATGACGCGAAGCCTGCTGCAATCTCTGGCGCGCGAGGCCGGACGCGCTGAAGCAACCGAATTTGACTCGGAAATTAGCAAAATTCCATGGCCGTTCGAAGATTTCCGCGAAGCCGTTCGCGCTTCGCTGGAGAAGCTGATTGTCTCAAACAAGCCCGAACATGGCAAAAGCGGTGCGCTGCATGAAGATACCGCGTATGGCGTCGTCAGCGACCCCTCCGAGGCCGAGATTATCGGCAATCTCGTGCGCCGCAAGCCGCTGGTCGATGTGACGCCCGGCGAAATAGATTGCGTGCGTGATCCGGCGCTGCGTAAGGATTTGCAAGACGCTGTTTCAGCTTTTCGCGACACCAAAGGCAAAGTCGCGAAGGAAAATGAAAAGGGCTTTGCGGTGGCGTTGGCGGCCTTCGCGGCGGAGCCTCGACCCGGCGGCAAGATGATCCGCCGTATTCGGGTAGGAAAATCCGACGAAAGTGTCACAATAATTGCCGACCGTCGGACGGGCCAGCCATACAAGGCTTTGGCTCCAGGCGAAAACCATCACATCGACATTGTGCAGCTGCGCGACGGCGGATGGCGGGGTTTTGCAGCAACTGTTTATGAAGTCAACCAAATGGGGTGGTGCCCGCAATGGGAGCGCGACAGGCTCGGCGGCAAGCTGGTTATGCGGCTGCATAAAGGTGATGCTGTCGAAGTGGATGATTCCGACGGAACCCGCCGCGTGAAAATCGTCGTGAGAATTGAACCAAGTAGTGGGCGTGTTCGGCTCGTCCCACACAATGAAGGGGGCGACTTCTCCAAGCGCCATGCCAATCCAGACGATCCATTTCGCTGGGATTTGGCAGGGATCGCCGGTTTGAAAGGGCGCAACTGCAAGGCGGTGCGCATCGACGAGACTGGGCAAACAAAAGCAAAGCGATCCAACATCTGATTGATTCGACCCTGCGCAATCGCCTTCGCCGCGATCGTGTCCCCTCAAGTGGCGTAACCCCGACCCATGACGATGTGGAGCGCAGGCCGTAGCGGAACATGGTCATGGGTCGGGCGGCCATCGATGGTTCTTTCGGTAGAGGCGGCTTGCGATTCGCAACGCAGCCGAGGAACCCACCGATGACCAATGACATGATGAACCTTCGCGCTCTTGTCGAAAAGGCCCCAGACGGGTGTCAATCGGCAACCAAAAGGGACGCCGAATGTGCATTTAAAAAGGATTCTCGCCTTTTGGTCATAGGGCAGCAGTGATAGCGCTCACCCCGGTTGATTTTTGGATTTGTCAGGCGTGGATTTTGTCGGCGTTCCTGTCTGCATCAAGAACAAAAATCCCCCTGAGAACAATGAGTTCTCAAGGGGCTGTTCTTGCAGGGAACGCGGCGCGGTCCAATCGCAACCAATAATGGCTTTGCAAAGTTTGCCCGAAAATCCTAGCACCGAACCCGCCAGGGGCCAACCGCGACGTTTGGAGCAACTGCCTATTATAAACCCCCGTCCAGCGACCATCAGGGTGAGAAGCCGTGCTTGATGTTCCGCACCATCGACGACACGGCTTTCATGCCTGATCGTGCGAGCTATGGCTGCGGGGCAAGCCCGACGGACGGCGTCAGGGGCAGCCAGACAGTCAATGTAACTGACATTGAAACAAGGGGTCAAAATTTAGACAGGAAGGTTGCCGGGCGCAACCGGTCCCTTCAAAGCGGTAACGGGCCAATGTATCGGCACCAATCATGATGGGCCTTGCGTTTTCTTCGTGATCAATCCATCACTCAAGCGAGTGGAGGAGCAAGCGAAATGATTCACGAATGATTCAACGCGTGCCCATCGGGGAAGCCGGACGCCGCGGCAGTGTCACGATCCCCACAATGCGCTCTTATGACAAGATTGGTCTCCTTCCTCCCCCGGCCAGCAGTGAGAGTCATCGCCGCCATGATGAGGGTTCCAATT
>DAICZI010000447.1 GCA_027311205.1 Beijerinckiaceae bacterium
CGCGCTGTTTCGCAATCTGGCGCTGCATTCTGCCGCGGGCCTGCCGGTGATTACCGTCACCCACGGCTCGTCCACCGCTGGCGGCGCTTATCAGACCGGCCTCTCCGATTACATCGTCATGGTGCGCGGTCGCACGCGGGCGTTTCTGGCTGGGCCGCCGCTGCTGAAAGCCGCGACCGGCGAAATTGCCACCGAAGAGCAACTTGGCGGTGCGGAGATGCACACCGGCATTTCCGGCCTCGGCGATTATCTTGCTGAAGATGACCGCGAGGCGATCGCCATCGCCCGCCAAATTGTCAAAAACCTGGGCTGGAACAAGGGGCCCGTGCAAGAAGCGCCGGCCTTTGCGCCGCCCGCCTTCCCCGCCGAAGACCTCTTGGGCCTGATGCCCGCTGATCTGCGCCAGCCAGTCGATATGCGCGAGATTGTGGCGCGCCTCGTCGATGGCTCTGAATGTCTCGAATTTTCCGCGCGCTATGGCCCAGCAACGCTTTGCCTCAACGCCCACATGGGCGGCATGGCGGTTGGCATCATCACCAACAATGGCCCGCTGGATCCAGCGGGGGCCAACAAGGTCACGCATTTCATTCAAGCCTGCTGCCAGGCCGGGACGCCGTTGATTTATCTGCAAAATACCACGGGCTTTTTTGTTGGCCGCGCCTTTGAGGAAGCGGGCATGATCAAGCATGGCTCGAAAATGATTCAGGCGGTGGCCAGCGCCGGCGTGCCGCAAATCACGATTCATTGCGGTGCATCCTATGGCGCGGGCAATTATGCCATGGCGGGGCGCGGATTTTCGCCGCGCTTTGCCTTCTCCTGGCCCAATGCCCGCACAGCCGTCATGGGCGGCGAACAGGCCGCCGAAACCATGGCAATCGTGCAGGAATCCGCGCTGGAAAAGCGCGGCCAAAAGCTTGACCCTGCGATGCGCGCCAAAATGAAGGCGCAGATCATCGAACTGTTTGAAGGCCAGGCCGACGCGCTGACTCTGAGTGCGCAGGTGCTGGATGATGGCATCATCGACCCGCGCGATTCCCGCCCGTTGCTGATCGAATGTCTGTGCATTTGCGCCGAGGCCGAAGCGCGCAAGCTGCGCCCGCTTCCATTTTCGGTGGCGCGGCCATGACGCCGACCCCGTTCACGCGGCTGTTCATTGCCAATCGCGGCGAGATTGCCCTGCGCATCATGCAAACTGCCCGGCGCATGGGCTTGAACGTGTTTGCTGCGACACCGCCCGATGAGGCCGATGCGCCCCATGCTCTCGCAAGCGACCAGGCCGTTGTCATCCGCAGTGCCGACGGCAAAAACCCCTTTCTTGATGGTGAAGCGCTGATCGCCGCAGCCAAAGCCTGCAAGGCTCAAGCCGTGCATCCGGGCTATGGCTTTCTTGCCGAAAATGCCGATTTTGCGCAAAGCTGCATTGATGCGGGGCTGATTTTTGTGGGGCCAAGCCCGGCCTCGATGCGCCAGCTTGGCAACAAGGCCGAAGCCAAAAAGCTGATGCAGGGCGCGGGCCTTGCCTGCCTTGAGGGCTATCCTGGCGAGGATCAAAGTGCTGCCGCGTTCGCCAGCGCCGCGCAAGACGTGGGCTTTCCGCTGATGATCAAGGCGAAGGCGGGTGGCGGTGGGCGCGGGATGCGGCTGGTGACGGACGCCGCCGCCTTGCCCGGCGCACTGGCCGCTGCAAGAGCTGAAGCCGAATCGGCCTTTGGCAATGGCGCGCTGATGCTGGAGCGTGCCATGGTGCGCCCGCGCCACATTGAAGTGCAGGTGTTTGGCGACCGGCATGGCCATCTCGTGCATTTGCATGAACGCGATTGCTCGGTGCAGCGCCGCCACCAAAAACTCATCGAGGAGGCCCCGGCTCCCGGCCTCACGAGGCCTCAGGCCAGGGCGTTGTGCGACGGCGCGGTGAAGGCCTTGGCGCAGATCGGCTATGAG
>DAICZI010000448.1 GCA_027311205.1 Beijerinckiaceae bacterium
CGCGCGATGCGGCCGGCGGCGAGGTCGCGCTGGCACGCGCGGTGCTGGCGGCGGCGCGGGCCGGAATGCGGGCGGTGGAGACGCTGGCGGAGGAACAGGCCGCGCGCGCGCGGGCAGCAGCGGCGGCGGGCACGGAGATCGGGCGCAAGGCCAAGGCGGTGATGGATGCGGGCGGATTGGTGTCCGACGAGATCGTTATCGGCATTATCGGCGAGCGCATCGAAGAAGAAGACGCAAGGGGCGGCTTCATTCTCGATGGCTTTCCGCGCACCGTCACGCAGGCTGAATCGCTGGATCGTCTGTTGACCGAGCGCGGCCTCAAGCTGGATCGGGTGATCGAGCTCAAGGTTGACGAAGAGGCGCTGATAGCGCGCATCGAGAAGCGCGTCGCCGAAACCGTTGCCGCAGGCGGCAGCGTGCGTGCGGATGACAACCCGGCTTCGTTTCGCGTGCGGCTTGAGGCCTATCGCACCCTGACGGCACCCGTCTCTGCCTACTATGCCAAGAGCGATCGTTTGCGCGGTGTTGACGGCATGGCAGAGGTGGACGCCGTCGCGGCGCAGATTGATGCGGCTTTGGCGTGAAAAGCGCAGCCGCGCGGCAAATTGGCACTTGACCGCGCAGCAGCAACCGACTAACGACCGATGATCAACCAGACACGTGGACTAACCCTTTTCAGGGGGCGTCTGTGTTTTGTGTATTCGCATGGGCCGGCCTCCACCGGACGCGGATTGACCTTTGGCCCTTTGGGGCCGCAATGGAGAGTACCAATGGCCCGTATAGCAGGCGTCAATATCCCCACAGGCAAGCGCGTCATCATCGCGCTGCAATATATTCATGGCATTGGCCCCAAAAAGGCTGAGGAAATCTGCACCAAGGTGAAAATTCCTGCCGATCGCCGCGTGTCGCAACTGACCGACGCCGAAGTGCTGCAAATCCGCGAAACCATCGACCGTGATTACATGGTCGAGGGCGATCTTCGCCGCGAAGTGTCGATGAACATCAAGCGTCTGATGGATCTCGGCTGCTATCGTGGCCTGCGCCATCGCCGCCAGTTGCCGGTGCGCGGTCAGCGGACACACACCAACGCCCGCACCCGCAAGGGCAAAGCCAAGGCGATTGCCGGCAAGAAGAAGTAATCACGGTCGGGGCATGAACCCGGCCACCACCCCGAGCGCCTGGCATGACGGGCGCGCTTGAAGGATTGTAATACCCATGGCTAAAGAAGCAGGCCGCGTTCGTCGTCGCGAACGCAAAAACATTGTGTCGGGCGTTGCCCATGTGAACTCCACATTCAACAACACGATGATCACCATCACCGATGCGCAGGGCAACACGATTTCGTGGTCTTCGGCCGGCACGATGGGTTTCAAGGGCTCGCGCAAATCGACCCCCTATGCTGCGCAGATGGCTGCGGAAGACGCTGCCCGCAAAGCGCAGGAGCATGGCATGCGCACGCTTGAGGTTGAGGTGTCTGGTCCCGGTTCAGGGCGTGAATCCGCGCTGCGTGCCCTGCAGGCGGCCGGCTTCACCGTCAGCTCGATCCGCGATGTCACCACCATTCCGCATAATGGCTGCCGCCCGCGCAAGCGTCGGCGCGTCTGAGCCCGCTACGTCGTTGGAACAATTAGGCGCGGCCTTGTTGCCGCGCCATTCGTCTTAGAAAGGTGCCGCCATGATCCAGAAGAACTGGCAGGATTTGATCAAACCCGCGAAGCTCCAGGTCGCCGTGGGTGATAACCCCAAGAAAGTCGCGACCATCGTGGCTGAACCGCTCGAGCGGGGCTTTGGCGTGACGCTGGGCAATTCGCTGCGGCGGATTTTGCTGTCCTCGCTGCAAGGCGCGGCCATCACCGCTGTGCAGATTGACGGCGTTCTCCACGAATTTTCGTCAATCCCCGGCGTGCGCGAAGACCTCACCGACATCATCC
>DAICZI010000449.1 GCA_027311205.1 Beijerinckiaceae bacterium
TTGGAAAACAGCCCGGCATAGTCCTGCCCGAGCGCGACGATGATCGCGCCGGTCAAGGTGGCAAGGTTGATCATGAAAGCGGGCTTGAAGCGATCCTGGACATACCAGAGCACGTCGGCGAGCACGAGGCGACCTTCGGCATCGGTGTTGATCACCTCGATCGTCTGGCCGGACATGGATTTTACAATGTCGCCGGGGCGGTAGGCGTTGCCATCAGGCATGTTCTCGACAATGCCGATGGCTCCGATCACGTCCACTTTGGCCTTGCGCGAGGCCAAAGCGTGCATCAGCCCGACAACGCAGGCCGCGCCGCCCATGTCGCCTTTCATGTCTTCCATGCCAGCGGCTGGCTTGATCGAAATGCCACCGGTGTCAAACACCACGCCCTTGCCGATGAACGCGACAGGCTTGCTGGCGTGATCCTTGTCCTTGCCAGCTTTGACACCGCGCCACCGCATCACCACCAACTGGCTGTCGCGCTTCGAGCCCTGGCCTACTGCCAGCAGCGCCCCCATGCCGAGTTTGGCCATGTCTTTCTCGCCCAAAATCTCGACCTCGACGCCAAGCGCGGTCAATTCCTTGGCGCGTTTGGCAAATTCCTCCGGAAAAAGCACATTCGGCGGCTCGTTCACCAAATCGCGCGCCACTATCACCCCTTCAGCAACGCCAGCCTGCCGGGCGATGGCCTTTTTGGTGGCAGATGGATCGGTGACCAGGAGCGTAATTTCATTTTCATGATTATTATCAGTGTCATCAGACTTTTTTGTCTTGTAAAGATTGAACTTGTAATCGCGCAACCGCATGCCCATCACCATGTCGGCAACGGCCTCAGCGGCGAACCTGTCCTCGCCAGGAGCTTCGCAGATCACGCTGCTGGTGCCGCCTGAAAGCTTGGCGCGAATCTTGCCGCCCAGATCAAGGGTCTTGGTGGGGGCGGCGGCGGGAGCGGCAGCTTTGTCGGCAAGGCCGAAAATGATCAGCCGCGGGCAGGCAAGACCGGTCGGGGCCAGCATGTCCAGCGCCTGACCGCTCTTGCCGTTAAACCGCGCTGCCTTGGCAGCAATGGTGATGGCGGCGAGAGCTGGCTGCAGCGCTTTGGCCGTCTGCGGGCCAAAGGCGAGGTCCGGGCCGCAAAACGCCACCCAGGTGGCCGCTGATGCGAGGGTCGCTGCGCTGGCTTTAAGGCCGACGATTTCGATGGTAAGGTGGTCTTTCATAAATGCTCCTGCGGGTTCACATTTGCGCCATCATGGGGATTTTAGCCGCCGACGGCAAGCGCAATCCATTGCAGGTGATCAGTCAGCGCCGAGAGGCAGCGTCACCCGCCTGCCACAGATCGCAAAATTCGCGCGGCCCGAGCAGCATGTACCCTTGGGCACGGGGGCGCATATGCTAAGATATCGTAAAGATGGATTTTGAAGTTTCAACGAATCGCAGGCTATGGGCGTCATTGACCGCTATATGTTCAGACAGGCAGCCTGGGCCTTTGTGGCGAGCCTGTTGTCTCTGACAGCCATCGTCTGGCTGACCGAGGCCTTGCGCCAAATCAATGTCGTGACCCTGGAGCGCCAGTCCCTCTTGATTTACCTTGGCCTTACCGCTTTGGTGATTCCGCCCATTCTGACCATCATCATTCCGGTGGCACTGCTGATTGGCGTCATCTACGCGCTGAACCGGCTGAGCGCGGACAGCGAGTTGATCGTGCTGTGCGCCGGGGGGTTCAGCCCCTGGGGCATGTTGCGGCCCTATCTGGCGCTGGGCCTGGTGACTGCAGTTTTCACCGGCGGGCTGTCGCTGTGGCTGATGCCTTGGAGTTTTCTCAAAACCCGCGATTTGCTGAGCGCCGTTCAGGCTGATTTTGTGGCCCATATCGCCAGGCCTGGTGCCTTCAACAAGGTCGGCAGCGGGTTCATCTTTCATTACCGCAG
>DAICZI010000044.1 GCA_027311205.1 Beijerinckiaceae bacterium
CCGGTTATCACAATTACGTGGCTGGCGCGCTGGCCTTGGCGACGCGGGTCAGGGGTTTTTCGAGAATTTTGACGCTGCCGCCAGCTTTCTCGATTGCCGCTACAGCACCCTTCGAAGCCCCTGCGACTTCAAACACCAGACCGGTCTTGATCTCGCCCTGCCCCAGCACCCTGACGCCGTCACGAGCCCGCGCGCAGATGCCGGCCTTGACCAGCACATCCACGGTCACTGTCTCACCTGCCTTGAGCTTGCCGGATTCGACAGCTTCCTGGATGCGCCCGACATTGACTTCGTTAAAGTCAGTCGAGAACGGGTTCCAGAAACCGCGCTTGGGCAAACGCCGATGCAAAGGCATCTGGCCGCCTTCAAAGCCCTTGACGCGCACGCCGGTCCGGGCCTTCTGACCCTTGACGCCGCGTCCGCCGGTTTTACCTTTGCCTGAACCGATACCGCGTCCAACGCGCATGCGCGACTTGGACGAACCCGGATTGTCTGAAATGCCATTGAGTTTCATGGTCGTCTCCTCACTGGCTTTCATGGACGCGCACGAGATGGGCTACCTTGGCGATCATCCCACGCACAGCGGGGGTATCTTCCAGTGTGGCCACCCGGCCAAGTTTGTTGAGCTGCAAACCCACCAGCGTTTCGCGCTGGGTGTGGATACGGCCGATGTGGCTGCCGGTCTGTTCGACCTTCACGGTCTTTGTTGATTTCGCTTGCATGATCACATCCCTCACGAATCAGATGCGTCAGCATCGACGCCTGGACGGCGTGCCTGCAGGACCGACACTTTGAGATTGCGGCGAGCAGCCACGGCGCGGGGCGAATCTTCGCTCTTCAATCCGTCAAAGGTTGCGCGCACCATGTTGTAGGGGTTGGATGACCCCTGCGACTTGGCCACAACATCATGAACGCCGAGAGATTCGAACACGGCGCGCATCGGGCCACCGGCGATGATGCCCGTGCCCGCAGGCGCGGCGCGCATCACCACGCGGCCAGCGCCATGGCGGCCCTTGACGTCATGATGCAAAGTCCGGCCTTCACGCAGCGGCACGCGGATCAATCCGCGCTTGGCGGCCTCGGTAGCCTTGCGGATGGCTTCCGGCACTTCACGCGCCTTGCCATGACCAAAGCCGACGCGGCCCTTCTGGTCGCCCACAACCACTAAAGCTGCAAAGCCGAAGCGCTTGCCGCCCTTCACCACTTTGGCGACGCGGTTGATATGCACCAAACGGTCCACAAATTCGCTGTCTTTTTCTTCGCGCTGACGATCTCCGCCGCGCTGTCCATCTCTTGCCATTTTTTCAACCTCACTTGCGCGGCTGGACACGAAGCCCACCCGCTCGCTTGGAATATTTTGCCTCAGAAGCTCAGGCCACCCTCGCGGGCACCCTCGGCAACTGCCTTGACGCGGCCATGATAAACATAGCTGCCACGATCAAACACCACTTCCTTGATGCCAGCCGCCAGTGCCCGCACCGCCAGCAGCTTGCCGATCTCGGTAGCTGCAGCGATGGTCGCGCCGGTCTTCATGGCCTCACGGTTGGTCTTTTCCAGAGACGAGGCGGCGCAGAGCGTCACACCCTTCTCGTCATCGATCACCTGAGCATAAATCTGCTTGGATGAACGGAACACCGACAGGCGCGGGCGACCATAGCCATGGGCTTTGACAGCGCGCCTGATGCGAGCCTTGCGGCGCACACCTGTTTCAGAAATCTTGGCCATGCGGCGCTCCTTACTTTTTCTTGCCTTCCTTGCGGAAGATGAATTCGCCAGCGTATTTCACGCCCTTGCCCTTGTAGGGCTCCGGCCCACGGAAGGCACGGATTTCAGCCGCAACCTGGCCAACCTGCCGCCGGTCAATGCCGGAGATCGTCAGTTCGGTCGGCTTGGGCGCGACAATCGCGATACCCTTGGGGATCGGGAAAATCACGTCATGGCTGTAGCCCAGCGACAGGTTCAGGTTGGAACCGGCCACCGCTGCCTTATAGCCGACGCCATTGATTTCAAGCTTGCGCTCAAAGCCCTTGGTGACGCCTACCACGAGATTGTTCACCTGCGCGCGGGTCGTGCCCCACATGGCGCGGGCGCGCTTGGTTTGCGAACGCGGGGTGACGGTAATCGCCCCGGCGTCATGGGCCACCGATACTTCGTCCGGTGCCAGGAATTTCAGTTCGCCCTTCGCGCCTTTTACAGCGACCAACTGGCCTTGCACCGAAGCGGTGACACCAGCGGGGATCGAAACAGGCTTTTTGCCGATACGTGACATGATGATCTTCCTTATGGTGTCCGGCTCAGAACACCTTGCACAGGATTTCGCCACCGACATTGTGCTCGCGCGCGGCATGGTCAGCCATGACACCCTTCGAGGTCGACAAAATCGTGATCCCAAGCCCGTTCTTGACGCGCGGCAAAGCATCGACCGCCGCATAAACGCGGCGACCCGGACGGGACACGCGCTCAATTTCGCGGATGACATGCTGGTTATCGTAATATTTCAGTTCGATCTCGAACTCGGTACGCCCGTTGCCATATTCGGTCGAGGCATAGCCGCGGATGAAACCTTCATCCTTCAGCACGTCGAGAACATGGGCGCGCAGGCGCGAACCTGGTGTCTGCACTTTGCTTTTACGGCGCATTCCGGCATTGCGGATGCGGGTCAGCATATCGCTCAATGGATCATTCATGGCCCGCCTCCTTACCAGCTTGACTTGACGAGGCCGGGAACCAATCCCATGAGGCCGAGTTCACGCATCGCGATACGCGACATTTTCATCTTGCCATAATAGGCGCGCGGACGACCGGAGACCTCGCAGCGATTGCGCTGACGCTCCCTGGCCGAATTGCGCGGCAGTTCGGCCAGCTTCAGACGGGCAGCGAACTGCTCCTCGATCGGCTTGGTCATGTCGTTGGCGATGGCCTTCAGCCGAGCCCGCCGACCGGCGAACTGCTTCGCCAATCTCGCCTTGCGGGCATTGTTTTCCAAAGCACTTTTCTTTGCCATAATAGACCTCTGGTTACCGCGTCTGACCGCGTGGGGTCACTGCCGGAACGGGAAGTTAAAGGCCCGCAGCAACGCGCGCGCCTCGTCGTCTGTCTTTGCCGTGGTGCATACGATCACGTCAAGACCCAGTTGGTTTTCCACCTTGTCATAATCGATTTCGGGGAACACCAGATGCTCCTTGATGCCTAGGGCATAATTGCCCCGTCCATCAAAGCTTTTCGGATTGAGGCCGCGGAAATCGCGGATGCGCGGCAGCGCCACCGTGACCAGGCGGTCCAAAAACTCGTACATGCGCGCCTTGCGCAGCGTCACCTTGACGCCAATCGGCATGTTCTCGCGCACCTTGAAGGTCGAGATCGCCTTGCGGGCGTGGGTGATGACCGGCTTCTGGCCAGCAATCAGCGCCAGATCGCCGGCGGCAACGGTCACCTTCTTGGAATCATTGACCGCATCGCCAACGCCCATGTTGAGGACGATCTTGTCGATCTTCGGCACTTCAAAGGCACTCTTGTACCCGAATTCCTTGATCATTTCGGCGCGGATGCGTTCCTCATAGGCCTTGCGGAGCCGGGGCATGTAGCCCTTGGGAACCGACAATTCCCCAGCCGAAGCTGTGGAAGACAGCACCACTGTGCCGCGCTTGATTTTCTCGGGCGCGCCTGTCGCGCCCTTGGCGGCGTCCTTCGACCCGCCTTTGGCGTCCTTAGCATCAGCCATCGATCAAATCTCCTGAACCTTTAGCGAACCTGACCTTGCGGCCGTCACTGAGAACCTTGAAACCCACCCGCGTCGCCTTGCCCGTCTTGGGATCGGCAATGGCGATGTTGGACAGATGAATGGTGGCTTCCTTGCGGATGATGCCGCCCTGCGCCTGCTGCGTCTGCTTGGTGTGGCGCGACACCATATGGACGCCCTCGACGATGGCGCGGTCTTCCTTGGGCATCACCTGCTTGACAGCACCGGTTTTGCCCTTGTCACGACCCGAGATGACAACGACCTTGTCACCTTTCTTGATGCGAGCGGCCATTACAGCACCTCCGGCGCGAGCGAGATGATCTTCATGTGGTTACGGGCGCGCAATTCGCGCGGCACCGGTCCGAAGATGCGGGTTCCAATCGGCTCCGACTGATTGTTGATCAGCACGGCAGCATTGTTGTCAAAGCGAATGACGGTGCCGTCAGCGCGCTTGATGTCCTTGGCGGTACGCACCACCACGGCTTTCATCACGTCGCCCTTCTTCACCTTGCCGCGCGGAATTGCCTCTTTGATCGACACGACAATAATGTCGCCGATACCGGCATATTTGCGCTTCGAGCCGCCGAGCACCTTGATGCACATCACACGACGCGCGCCCGAATTATCCGCAACGTCGAGGTTGCTCTGCATTTGAATCATGGTTCATCACCCTTTTTGTCCGCGCCAGTTTCCAGCTCACGGCCGGACTTTGCCCGAAGGATTACATCGCGCCGCGTTCAGTCGGCCTTGGCTTGTCCCGGCGTATCCTTGGCCAGCGCAATCCAGCGCTTCAGCTTTGAAATCGGTCGGGTCTCTTCGATCGACACTGTATCGCCGACTTTGAAAGCCTTGGCTTCGTCATGGGCGTGGTAGTTCTTGGAGCGCCGCACAGTCTTTTTCAACAGCGGATGGGTGAAGCGACGCTCCACCTTCACCACTATGGTCTTGTCCTGCTTGTCGCTGACGACGACGCCCTGGAGAATTCGTTTCGGCATGGTAAACTAACCTTATGACTTGATCGCGCTGCGCTTTTGCGTAGCAATCGTCTTCACTCGCGCGATGTCGCGCCGCACGACCCGCACGCGCGCGGGGTTCTCAAGCTGGCCTGTCGCCCGTTGAAAGCGCAGGTTGAACTGCTCCTTCTTCATCTTGAGCACTTCGTCTTCCAATTGATCCTGTGTCATCACCTTGAGGTCTGACAGGCGCTGATGGTGTTTCATGATGCCCTCTTCTCTCACTCGGCAATGCGCTGAACAAAGCGCGTCTTGATCGGTAGCTTGGCAGCCGCCAGCGTCAGCGCTTCACGCGCCAAGGCCACCGGCACACCGTCAATTTCAAACATGATGCGGCCCGGTGCGACGCGCGCCACCCAAAGCTCAGGTGCGCCCTTGCCCTTGCCCATGCGGACTTCGACAGGCTTTTTCGACACAGGAACATCCGGGAACACGCGGATCCAGACGCGGCCAGCGCGCTTCATGTGGCGGGTCAAGGCGCGACGGGCGGCCTCGATCTGCCGGGCGGAAATCCGCTCTGGTTCAACTGCCTTCAAGCCAAACTGGCCAAAATTCAGCTCGAAACCAGCCTTGGCATCGCCATGGATGCGGCCCTTGAAGGCCTTGCGGAATCGTGTGCGCTTGGGTGACAACATGATTGTTCAGCTTTCCAAAAATCAGGCGGCGTCGCGGTCGCGGCGCGGACGGCGTTCGCCGTCGCGGTCACGCCGGTAGCCACGTTCGGGGCGACCCGACGGTCCGCCACCCACTTCGTTAGCCCGGCGCTCATGGGCGGTGGGATCATGCTCAAGGATTTCGCCCTTGAAAATCCACACCTTGATGCCGCAGGTGCCATAGGCGGTATGCGCGGTGCCAACACCATAATCAATATCGGCGCGCAGTGTGTGCAACGGCACCCTGCCCTCACGATACCATTCCATGCGGGCGATTTCCGCACCGCCAAGACGCCCCGAGCAATTGATCCGGATGCCTTCCGCGCCAAGGCGCATCGCTGATTGCACGGCGCGCTTCATGGCACGACGGAAGGTGACGCGGCGCTCAAGCTGCTGGGCAATCGAGTCGGCAACGAGCGTTGCATCGATTTCCGGCTTGCGCACCTCCACAATGTTGATCACCACTTCCGACGTGGTCAGGTCGGCGACCAGCTTGCGGATTTTGTCAATGTCCGCGCCCTTTTTGCCGATCACCACACCCGGACGGGCCGAATGAATGGTGACGCGGCACTTGCGGTGCGGACGCTCGATGATGATCTTCGAAATCGCCGCCTGCTTCAGATCCTTCATCAGGACTTCGCGGATGCGGATGTCCTCATGCAGCAGTTTGCCATATTCGTTCTTGTTGGCATACCAGCGCGAATCCCAGGTGCGGTTGATACCGAGCCGCAGACCAATCGGATTTATTTTCTGTCCCATGGTCGCTCCCTCAAGCTTTTGCAGCAGCAGCGGGCTGCTCGCGCACAATAATGGTGATATGCGCGAACGGCTTCTCGATCCGCGTCGACTTGCCACGACCGCGGGCGCTGAAGCGCTTCAGCACCATGGCACGGCCAACATGCGCCTCAGCGACGATCAGATCATCGACATCGAGCGAATGGTTGTTCTCGGCGTTGGAAATCGCGCTTTCAAGACCCTTCTTGACCTCGACCGCGCTGCGCTTGCGGGAAAACTCGAGATCGGCGAGAGCCTTGGCAACTTTCTTGCCGCGGATCAACTGAGCGAGAAGGTTGAGCTTCTGCGGGCTGACACGCAACATGCGCACCACGCATTTGGCTTCTGTTTCGCGCTCGCGGCGGACGTTTGCAACTTGTGACATGGCGTTAGGACCTCTTCGCCTTCTTGTCGGCGGCATGGCCGTGGAACGTCCGGGTCGGTGCGAACTCACCGAATTTCTGCCCGATCATCTCCTCGGTCACTGCCACCGGCAGATGCTTGTGGCCGTTATGCACGCCAAACGTCAGGCCGACAAATTGCGGCAGGATCGTTGAGCGGCGGCTCCACATCTTGATGACTTCATTACGGCCTGAAGACCGCGAGGTCTCTGCCTTCTTCAAAAGGTAACCGTCGACGAACGGGCCTTTCCATACGGAGCGAGCCATGGATCAGCCCTTCTTCTTGGCTTTGTGACGCGAGGTCACGATGAACTGGGTTGTGCGCTTGTTGGTGCGGGTCTTTTTGCCCTTGGTCGGCTTGCCCCAGGGCGAAACCGGATGGCGACCGCCCGAGGTGCGGCCTTCGCCGCCGCCGTGGGGATGGTCAACCGGGTTCATGGTCACGCCGCGATTGTGCGGGCGCTTGCCGAGCCAGCGTTGGCGGCCGGCCTTGCCGAGCGAAGCGTTCATGTGATCGGGGTTTGACACCGCGCCAATGGTCGCAAAGCACTGGCCATGCACGAGGCGCTGCTCGCCGGACTTCATCCGCAAGATCACATAGCCGGCGTCGCGGCCCACGATCTGCACATAGGCCCCCGCCGAGCGGGCCATCGCGCCACCGGCACCGATTTTCAGCTCGACATTGTGGACAATCGTCCCCACCGGGATGTTCGACAGCGGCATGGCATTGCCAGGCTTGACGTCAACCTGATGGCCGGACACCACCTGATCGCCAGCCGCCAGCCGCTGCGGCGCCAGGATATAGGCCTGCTCGCCATCGGTATAGGTCAGCAACGCGATAAAGGCGGTGCGGTTGGGATCATATTCCAGCCGCTCGACCTTGGCCGCTACGTCCAGCTTGCGCCGACGGAAATCGATGATCCGGTAGGATTGCTTGTGGCCACCGCCACGAAACCGCACCGTGATGCGCCCGGTATTGTTGCGCCCGCCGCGCTCAGACTTGCCTTCCGTCAGCTTCTTGAGCGGCTTGCCCTTGTAGAGCTCGCTGCGATCAACAATCACCAACTGCCGCAAGCTGGGGGTGACGGGTTTGAAGGATTTTAATGCCATCTCGTCTTACCTCGTCAGAGCCCGGTGGTCACGTCGATGGATTGGCCCTCTTGCAGGGTCACCACCGCGCGCTTGCTGTCGGACTGAACGCCCTTGTAGCCGCGAAACACCTTGCGCTTGCCCTGGCGCACCAGCGTATTCACCGCCGTGACCTTGACATCGAAAAGCTGTTCGACAGCCGCCTTGATCTGCGGCTTGGTTGCATCGATCCGCACCTTGAACACCACTTTGCTGGCTTCCGACTGCATCGTCGCCTTCTCGGTGATGACCGGCGCGACGATCACGTCATAATGGCGTGCATCTTTGGTCATTGAAACCGCGCCTCCAGCGCTTCAAGTGCGGCGCGTGTCAGCACAAGCTTCTCACGGCGCAAAATATCGTAAACATTGATGCCCTGCACCGGAAGCACATCCACTTTCGGGATGCTCCGCGCTGCCAGCGCAAAATTCGTATCCACTGCGGCCCCGTCAATCACCAGCGCGCTGGTGATGCCTGACTTGGCGAAATGGCCGATCAAAACCCTGGTCTTGGGTTCAACCATCGCGGCGTTCTCCCAGATGACGATGCCGCCATCCTTGGCCTTGGCCGAGAGCGCGTGGCGCAGCGCCAATGCCCGCACCTTCTTGGGCAGGTCATGAGCGTGGTCGCGCACGACCGGGCCGAAAGCCCGTCCACCACCACGGAACTGCGGCACGCGTGCCGAGCCGTGACGGGCCGAACCTGTGCCCTTCTGCTTGAACATTTTCTTGCCGGTGCGCCAGATTTCGGCGCGCCCCTTGGTCTTGTGCGTGCCAGCCCGGCGCTTGGCCAGCTGGTAGCGGATCATGCGCGCAATCAGATCCTGACGCGGTTCCAGACCAAAGATGGCATCCGGCGCTTCGAGCGAACCGGCAGCAACGCCATCAAGCGATGTCACATCAAACTTCATCGCCTCAGCCCTCCTTGCCAGCTTCGGGGGCTGCTTCAGCCGCCATGCGGAACTTGCCCGGCTGCGGCGCATCCTTGGGAAGCGCCTTCTTCACCGCATCGCGCACATAAATCCAGCCACCCGCTGTACCCGGAACCGAACCCTCGACGAGGATCAGCCCGCGCGCCACATCGGTCTCAACCACTTTCAGATTGAGCGTGGTGATACGGTCGGCACCCATGTGGCCGGCCATTTTCTTGTTCTTGAAGGTCTTGCCTGGATCCTGACGACCACCGGTCGAACCAAGCGAGCGATGCGACACCGAGACACCGTGGGTTGCACGAAGACCGCGGAAGTTCCAGCGCTTCATGCCACCGGCAAAGCCCTTGCCCATCGATGTACCTGCCACATCGACGAACTGGCCTACCACGAAATGGTCTGCGGTGATCTCGGCACCCACCGGGATCATCTTGTCGGCAGGCACCCGGAACTCGGCGAGCTTCAGCTTCGGCTCGACATGCGCAATGGCGAAACGCCCACGCTCGGCCTTGCCGACATTCTTCACCTTGGCTTTGCCAATCCCGAGTTGCAGGGCGCTATACCCATTCACAGCCTCGGTCCGGTGCGCCACAACCTGGCAGCCGTCGACCTTGAGCACCGTAACCGGCACATGTGTCCCGGCGTCAGTAAAGACGCGGGTCATGCCCAGCTTCTGTGCGATAACACCTGATCGCATGTTCTCATTCCTCAAAAGGTGCGTTCGCTACAGCGAAGAGGCACCAGGCAAAAATCTTCAGACCTTGATCTCGACATCGACACCAGCGGCCAGATCGAGCTTCATCAAAG
>DAICZI010000450.1 GCA_027311205.1 Beijerinckiaceae bacterium
CCATTGATGTCGTTGAGGAAGCCTTGGCGCAGCATGGCGCACCGGTCTACGTGCGCCATGAAATTGTCCATAATAAATTTGTGGTTGACTCGCTCAAAGCCAAAGGCGCGGTCTTTGTCAAAAGTCTTGCTGAAGTGCCCTCCGCCGCCCATCCGGTGATTTTCTCCGCCCATGGCGTGCCAAAATCGGTGCCCGCCGAAGCGCGCGCCCGTGGTCTTGCGGCGATTGATGCGACCTGCCCGCTGGTGACAAAGGTGCATCGCGAAGCTGAAATCCATTTCAAGCGCGGACGCCATGTCTTGCTGATCGGCCATGCCAATCATCCTGAAGTTATTGGAACGATGGGGCAATTGCCGGAAGGCGCCGTGACGCTGATCGAGACCGTGGCGGATCTTGTAGGCTTTGAGCCGCGGGGTTCCACCGAACTCGCCTATGTCACGCAGACGACGCTGTCGGTGGACGATACTGCGGAACTTGTGGCCGCGCTGAAGGCACGGTTCCCGGCGGCATTGGGGCCGCAAAAACAGGATATCTGCTATGCTACCACCAACCGGCAGGAAGCCGTGAAGGCCGTTGCGGGTGAGGTGGACGCGATGATTGTGGTGGGGTCCCCCAATTCGTCCAATTCGCAGCGTCTGCGCGAAGTCGCCGGGCGGGCGGGTTGCGCCATCACACAACTGGCGCTGCGCGCCTCCGAGATCGACTGGGCACGCTTTGCGAACATCACCTCGCTGGGCATCACGGCAGGCGCTTCAGCGCCTGAGACTTTGGTCGAAGAAATCATTGCTGCATTTGCCGAGCGCTTCGACATCAGCCTGACGACCCGCAAATTGGCTGATGAATCGGTTTTTTTCCCTCTGCCCAAGGCCCTGCGTCCAGATGTGTGATTGTTCGCTTATGCGCCCCTTGTCGGATTGCCGCAGCGCACAATTTCATCTAGCTGCGATAGGGCAGACAATTCGAGGGCAACATGGCTGACTTGAAACCGGTAGCGGCGCGGCCGATGTCGCCGCATCTGACAATCTACAAGCTGACGCTGACCATGATGATGTCGATTGCCCATCGCATCACCGGGGCGGCACTTTATCTGGGGACGCTGCTGCTGGCGTGGTTTCTGATCGCCGCCTCGATGAACAGCGCGACGTTTGCCGTTGCCAGCAGCTTTTTGCATTCTTGGTTTGGCATGGTGATCCTGTTTGGCTTCACCTGGGCGCTGATGAACCATCTTCTCGGCGGCGTGCGCCATGCGCTCTGGGATTACGGCTGGGGCCTTGACGCGCCCGAGCGTGAATGGCTCGCCATGGGCACTTTGGTGGGCGGGTTAGGCCTGACGCTGGTTGTCTGGCTGATTTATGCAATATGGGGCTGAGCCATGACTGACCCTTCCTTTCGCACCAGCCGTCGCCGTTTCAGCTATCTGGGGTCGGCCCATAGCGGCACTGGCGATCATTCGAAAATGCGGCTGACCTCACTGGCGCTGATTCCCCTGGCCATTGCCTTCATCGTCATGGTGCTCCATCTGGCAGCCACGGATTACAATGGTGTGCGCAATTATCTCGGCCACCCCGGCCCGACGATCTTGATGATGCTGTTTTTGGGAACGGGCATCTGGCACATGCAGATTGGCATGAAAGCGATCATTGATGATTACGTGCACGCGCATCTCACCAAAGATGCCGCGCTCATCGCCAATCTGTTTTTCTGCGTCGCGCTCGGCGCGACCTGTCTTTACGCGCTGATTCGCATCGGACTGGCGTGAACAACCGCAAAATCGCGAGATCATGACATGACTGCAAATGGTGCAATGAACGGCGCGGCGGCTGGGGGCGCGGGGCCCGCCTATGCGATCACCGACAAACGTATGATGTGGTGGTGGTGGACGCGGGTGGCGCGGGACTGCGCGCGACCGTGGGCTGTTAG
>DAICZI010000451.1 GCA_027311205.1 Beijerinckiaceae bacterium
CTTCACGGCAGACGCCAAAGCTGATCCTGATGCCGTAAAGCTGATCAATACGGCCGCAGCCCAGGCGCTGGCCGGCGAGATCGCGGCCCGCGCCACGCGCGTTCACGCTGCGGTGGATACCGCCTTTGTGCTGGGCCATGATGGCGTGTTGCGCTGGCTGGGGGAGCCGGTGGCGCGGTTGCTGGCGGGTGACCATGTGCTGCGGCCTCGCGTTCAGGTGCTGGCTGACGAGCAGCTCAACGGCGCGGGCCTGGACATGGTGCAGCGACGGCTTGATTTGTGGCTGGGGCAGCACATCACCAAACTGCTTGGGCCTTTGAACGAGCTGGAAAACAACGCCGAATTGCAGGGCCTGGCGCGCGGCATCGGCTTTGAGGTTGCTGAAGCGCTTGGCGTGCTGGAGCGCGCCAAAGTGGCCGAAAACCTGCGCACCCTCGATCATGAAGCGCGCGCCGCGCTGCGCCAGAAGGGTGTGCGCTTTGGCGCCTTCCATTTGTTCATGCCGGCTTTGATGAAACCCGCGCCGCGCGCGCTGGCGGCCCAGCTCTGGGGCCTGAAGCATGACCGTCCGCAAGCGCCCCAGGAGCCTGCAGGTGCAGAAAACGCAGTGGCGGAAAGCGCAACCAGCGCCGCTGACGTGCCGCATCTTGCCGCGTCGGGGCGAACATCATTTCCGGTTGAAGGCCAGGTCGACAAGGGATTTTACCGCGCGGCCGGGTTCAAGATCTGCGGCCAGCGGGCGGTTCGTGTCGATATTCTGGAGCGGCTGGCCGATTTAATTCGCCCTGCGGTCGCCTATCGTCCCGGCACCACGCCAGGCGCGGCACCCGCTGGCGCGGCGGATGGCGACGGCTTTGTCATTATTCCCGGCATGACCTCGCTGGTCGGCTGTTCGGGTGAGGCCTTTGCGTCGATTTTGCAGGCGCTTGGTTACGAGAAGAAAGTCCGGCCCGGCCCGGCGATCACGGTCGCGTTGCTCCCCGAAGCGCCGCGTGAGCCCCTCAAGACCGCCGAAGCTACGACACTGGACGCTAAGCCAGCATCAGCGCCGAACCATGAAGCGCCCGCACGGGACGCCATAGCGGCAGAATTGCCGTATTTTGACGAAAACCAGCTTGTCCTTGACCTTGGCGGCGTCCCTGAAGCAACGGACGTCGTCATGGAGCCTTCCAGCGAGGCTGTTGTAGTTGAGGCTTCGCCCAGCCCGGATGTCGCCGCAGAGCCATCGTCTGAAGGGCAAACGCCTGAAGGCACCAGTGAGCCGGTCGCGGCGGTTGAAGCGCCCGTTGCCGAAATCGAAGTGTGGCATCCGGCACGTCACCAGCGTCAACAGCGCCGCCAGGGCGGGCACAAGGGCCGGGGCCACAAGCCCGATCAAGCCGCTGGCAGCGGCAAGGCCTCCGCCCATGCGCCGCGTGCGCCACGCCATCCAGCCAAGCCTGCTCCGGTCTATCAGACCGCGCCCGATCCGGAAATCATCCGCAAGGCCGAAGAGCGTGAACGGGCCGCGCAGGAGCGGCGCCAGCGTGAACGCAAGGCCCATGATTCGCGCCCTGGCGGGCCGCCGCCGCGTCGCGAGCGCCCTGCAGGTGCCGCCTTCGCCTCCAGCGAGCGTCCACGTCAGGATCGTGCGCCTGATCCGCTGTCACCTTTCGCCAAGCTGGCAGCGCTCAAAGCCAAGCTTGAGGGCAAACCCGAGCCGTGAGGCCTTGCAGCACCGCCTTGGAATGGCGTTTGCTGCATATTTTGCAACACAAGTGCATTTAACCTCTTTCTCATCGAGTCCGGCTGGGGTTAAAGTAGCGAATCACCCCGTTGCTCCTTGATCGTGCGGGGTGGTGCGCTGCCGTCCGGCGGCCCTCGGGGTTGTGGTGTACATTCGGCATGGCGAATTGCGAAATGCACGGGCAGCCCTGCCT
>DAICZI010000452.1 GCA_027311205.1 Beijerinckiaceae bacterium
GCTGCGCACCCCCAATTTTTGCGCGATGGCATTCCATAGCTCTATGGAAAAGCCCGACAATTGCCCATCTTTTTTCACGACAAACGGCGGCAGCACCCTGGTTGCGACTTGCAAGACTGTGCTCGATTTTTGCGGGATTGCCGATTTTTGCGGGATTGCAATGTCCTGGGCATAAGTCAAACCGGCGGTGAGAATGCTAATCGCAAAAATCACACTCCCGATAAGGGTGGCCCTTCTGCTTATGACTGTCATCCCATCCCCCTGCGGTCATCTGTGCCAGACTGCCGCCTTTTGCACGCTCAGGCAATGGCAATTGTCCATGCGCTCGCATGAGGAATCGGTCAGGGCAAGGCCGATAATGGAAACGCCGAATCTCGAGCCAGACTGCCTCTCGACAACCGCATTGGCTTGGCCTATCTTTGGATCACCAAGGGGTGCCCGACAGGGGCTGAGACGGCGGCATGCTGAACCCTTTGAACCTGATACGGGTCATGCCGGCGAAGGGATGGTTTGAGCGATAGCCGCAACATCATTCTTCCCCCAGTCCCGCATCCAAAGCATAAGGGGTAGGATCATGAATCAGCATTTTTCAGGCAAGAACGCCAAAGTTGCCGCTCCGCAAAGTGTCACGACGGGGCCGATTGCTGGTTCCCGCAAGGTCTATGTTTCCCCCGAGGGCCATTCCGACATCCACGTGCCGCTTCGCGAAATCATGCTGAGCGACCCGCTTGAACCGCCGGTGCGCGTCTATGACCCCTCCGGTCCCTATACGCAAAGCGATGTGAAGATTGATCTGGCCGCCGGCTTGCCGCCCATCCGCGAATCATGGGTCGCGGCACGCGGTCTGGAGACGATTTCCGGTCGCATCATTCGCCCTGAGGACAATGGCGAAGTATCGGGCGAGCGTCTGGCACCCCATTGCCCCGCACAGCGCACCCTGCGCGCCGCCCGTGATGGCCAGATGGTAACCCAATACGAGTTCGCCCGCGCTGGCATCATCACTCCCGAGATGATCTACGTTGCCCATCGCGAAAATTGCGGGCGCGCGGCGGCGCTGGAAAATGCGGCAAGCATCATCGCCGATGGCGAGAGTTTTGGAGCGAATATTCCCGCCCACGTCACGCCGGAATTCGTGCGCAGCGAAGTGGCTTTGGGCCGCGCCATCATCCCCGCCAATGTCAACCACCTTGAACTGGAACCGATGGCGATTGGCCGCAATTTCCTCGTCAAGGTCAATGCCAACATCGGCAATTCGGCGGTGAGTTCCGGCGTTGCCGAAGAAGTTGAAAAGCTCGTCTGGTCGATCCGCTGGGGCGCGGATACCGTGATGGATCTGTCAACCGGGCGCAACATCCACAACATCCGCTCGTGGATCCTGCGCAATTCGCCGGTGCCGATTGGCACGGTGCCGATCTATCAGGCGCTGGAAAAGGTCGGCGGCGATCCGCTGAAACTGGATTGGGAAGTGTTCCGGGACACGCTGATCGAGCAGGCCGAGCAGGGCGTCGATTATTTCACCATTCATGCTGGCGTGCGCCTGCATCATGTGCCGCTCACGGCCAGACGCGTCACCGGCATTGTCTCGCGCGGCGGCTCGATCATGGCGCGCTGGTGCCTCGCTGGCCATCGCGAGAGCTTCCTTTACGAGCATTTTGGCGACATTTGCGACATCATGCGCAAATACGACGTCTCCTTCTCGCTTGGCGATGGCCTGCGCCCCGGCTCGATTGCTGATGCCAATGACGCCGCGCAGTTTGCCGAACTGGAGACGCTCGGTGAACTGACCAAAGTGGCCTGGGCCAAGGGTTGCCAGGTGATGATCGAAGGCCCCGGCCATGTGCCGATGCACAAGATCAAGGTCAACATGACCAAGCAGTTGAAGGAATGCGGCGAAGCGCCGTTCTATACGCT
>DAICZI010000453.1 GCA_027311205.1 Beijerinckiaceae bacterium
ATCGGCTTCTGGCCCCGCAAAGATGACGCTCGACAGCTTTTCACCGAGCGCCGCATCAACTTCGTCGTAAACCGCGCGGGCTACAGCGAAATTTGCCGCCAGATCCTGGCCCATGCCAGGCGTCTGCGACCCCTGACCGGGAAACAATAATGCACGTGACATCAGCCCTACCATGCGCGAAAAACCGGATTGGCAGTGACATTGCCATGCTTGCCTGTCAAGGATAGCGCGACATCGGCAGGCGAACAGGTCAAGCATGAGCAGGCACGAGGCAGGCGATCATTTCATCGGCATCGATGTTGGAACATCTGCCGTGAAGGCGGTTCTGGTTGATTCATCTCAAGAAATTGTCGCGGAGGCCGATGTGCCTTTGGTCACCAGCCGCCCGCAGCCGGGCTGGAGCGAGCAGCATCCTGATTTATGGTGGCAGGCTGCCCAGCGCGTGCTCGCCAGCTTTCACGAACAGCAAAGCGCTTTGATGGCGCGGGTTGGTGCCATCGGCCTTTCCGGGCAGATGCACGGCGCGGTCATGCTCGATAGCGCGCTGACGCCGCTGCGCCCGGCGATCCTGTGGAATGATTCGCGCAGCGGCGCTGAGGCGGAGGCTCTGGCGCGGCATTTCCCCGATCTGGCCCGCGAAACCGGCGTCTTGCCGATGTCCGGCCTCACCGCCCCGAAGCTGGACTGGCTGGCGCGCCATGAGCCCGCCTTGCGCGCCAAGCTCGCCATGCTGATGCTGCCGAAGGATTATGTCCGCCTGAAACTCACCGGTGCTTGCATCACCGACATGTCGGATGCCGCTGGCACCTGGCTGCTGGATGAGGCGCGGCGCGCGTGGTCGCCTTCGGCGCTGGCCGCGCTGAAAATCAGCGAAAGCCAATTGCCGCGCCTGGTCGAAGGCAATGCAGCGTCGGGCGTGGTGCTCCCGGCGCTGGCGGCGCGCTTTGGCATGGGCGTCGGCGTTATCGTTGCGGGCGGGGCAGGCGATGCGGCAGCGGGCGCGGTCGGCATTGGCGCGATCAATGATGGCGATGCCTTCCTGTCGCTCGGCACTTCCGGGCAATTATTCGTCACCACCAGCAGCTTCCGCCCCGCGCCAGAATTGATGGTGCATGCCTTCTGCCACGCCCTGCCGGGGCGCTGGCTGCAAATGGGCGCAATGCTCAGTGCGGCGAGTTCGCTGGCTTTTGCGAGCGACCTCTTCAAATGCGAAGTCACCGCCTTGCTGGCCGAGGCCGAAACCGCTGCCCCCGCCGGGCCCTTGCTGTTCCTGCCCTATCTTACCGGCGAGCGCACGCCGCATAATGATCCGGATGCGCGCGGCGTGCTGTTTGGCCTGACCCCGGCGACGTCACGCGGCGAAGTGGTGCGCGCCATCATGGAGGGCGTTGCCTTCAGCTTTGCCGATGCGCGCGATTGTCTGGAGCGGTCTGGCACCAGCATCACCAAAGCGGGCGTGATTGGCGGCGGCGCGCGCAGCCCACTGTGGCTGCAAATTCTCAGCGATGTGCTGGATCTGCCGCTGGTGCGCTATGATGCCAGCGCACGCGGCCCGGCCTTTGGCGCGGCACGTCTGGCCCGCCTCGCTTTAAGCGGCGAAGCGCCGGAAGCGGTCTGCACCGCGCCGAAAATCAGCGGGCGCGTCACGCCGCATCAGCGCGAGGTTGCAGCCTATGCGCGCCGCCTGCCGCATTTTCGCGGGCTTTATCAAGCGCTCAAGGGCGAATTTCCGCATTTGCGGCACCAGGACTGATGTTGCGGCTTGCCCTTCGCGCATTCTTGGCGTAACAGCAAGCCGTTCAGTTCCGGCCGGGGGCTGAAAGGTTGACGCGTGTCAAAACGTGCAGGATCATCCGATACGTCTGCCCTTGTCTCCGCCTTCGATACCGTTCGGGCCCTCATCGGCTC
>DAICZI010000454.1 GCA_027311205.1 Beijerinckiaceae bacterium
TGACAAATCTATTATAGGTGATGGTTGTGTCTTTGGATTACACTCCTTTGGTTTGCTGGGCGCAATTCAGTTTTGGGCACGGGTTGAATAAATTGTGTTGCCTGGAGCTTGTCCTGGCAAAGACAAAAGCGGAGAAGATAACATGAGTGAACAGACCTCTGGCGAGATGCTGGTTGAGTTAACGGCTGATATCGTGTCGGCTTACGTGAGCAATAATTCGGTTCCGGCCAGCGAGTTGTCGAGCTTGATTGAAGGTATTCATGCAGCCATGTGCCGCCTTGGCAGCAAGGTGCCGGAGCCTGTGGTTGTCGAGCCGCAGAAGCCCGCGGTTCAGCCAAAAAAATCTATTTCGAATGACTATTTGATTTGCCTCGAAGATGGCAAGAAGTTCAAGTCCCTGAAGCGGCATCTCCGGACGCACTACAATCTTTCACCGGAAGAGTATCGCGAGAAGTGGAATCTTGGCGCCGATTACCCGATGGTGGCACCCAATTATGCCAAAGCCCGGTCGCTTTTGGCGAAGGAAATGGGTCTCGGCCAGCAACGTCGCCGGAAGGTGCGCTGAGCGTAACTTCAAGAACGGCAGGACGATTTCCTCGTCCTGCACTGGTTTCGTGCGTTGGTTCTGTCATGAACCAACGCATTTTTTTCTCAAAATTCATTGTTTTCCTAAAATCAATGATGGCGCGCCAGTTCGGCGCGGAGCGCCTGCGCCAAGCCGAGATGCCGGTTGAGATCATAGGTCCAATGGCCGGCGCGCGCCCGCTCATGGCGCAAGGCCTCGCGCAGCGCCGCAATGATCCGCGCCGAGGTTTGCGCAGCATCGGCATCCTCCGAAAGCATAAGTCCCGGCAGGAGCCTGTGCAGCATTGTCGAGCGGCGATATTGTCTGGCCCCGGACATCAGCGTCGCCTCAACAGCGCGGGATGTGGCTCGTGATGGGTTTCGGGCAGTTTGAGGGCTGTCGATCAGCATGGTTGTTGTCCTGAAAGAGGAAAATAATCCTATAACAGACAAAAAACTTATTGCAACTGAAAATAATCCTATTTATCTTCGCCTCTAGCCGCACGAGACCCGCATCAGGGGATGCTGGTCATGGCGTTGGAGGTTGCGATATGGTGAGCGATGGCAAGGGCAAATCATCAGGCTTGAGTGCGCGCGCACAGCGAGTTTTGAACGATCTGGCGCAGGAGGGGGCGTTTGCCCGTTGGGATGGCATGGCCCAGCCGCCTCTGTGGCGCGTGGTAGCGCAACAGCGTGGGGTCAGTCTGGCGCGTTCGGCTTTTGCCAAAGCTCTGGGCGACGATCTTGTCAGCGCCGGGAGCCTTTGCGTTCAGCGCGCCAGAGGCAGCGGCCTGCGGCTGACGATCACCGCTGCCGGCCGTGCAGCTCTGGCGCGCTCCAAGGCACCCCAACCGGGCATTGATCCCTTTCAGGTGCAACACGCGCCCTTCCATGAAAGCGTCATCGACACCGGCTCTGGCGTGCAAAGCGTTACGCTTAACAGCGCTGAAAGCCCGATGCTCTGGCTGCATCGGCGCCGCGGAGCTGATGGCCAACCTTTGCTCTGCGTCGCGCAATTTGCGGCGGGCGAGCGGTTTCGGGCCGATCTGACCTATGCTGGAGCTTTGCCGCAAGTGACGGCGAATTGGTCGTCGCTCACGCGCAATTCCGGCGCAGCGGCCTTGCCGCCCACTTTCTCCGAGGCCAGATTGGCCGCCCGTCAAAGGCTTGATCGCGCTATCGCTGAACTCGATGCCGAGATGACTGGGGTGATGATCGACATTTGCGGCTTTCTCAAAGGCCTTGGCCAGATCGAGCACGAGCGTTGCTGGCCACGCCGTTCGGCACGTGTCATGCTCTTGCGCGCCTTGACGATCTTGAGCCGTCATTACGGGTTGAC